>JANNON010000028.1:0-9627 GCA_031399105.1 Blastocatellia bacterium
GCTGAGTGTTCTCGAACTTCGCCGTGCTGAGCTTTGCTGGGGCGAAAAATTCCGCCAGGCCATTCGTAGTGTTCTCATGTCGAACTTGCTGGTAATCAGTACCAAAGCGAAGCAGTAGATCCTCGTACCCACGAAGAAACGGAGTTGAATCCAACCGGCGCTCGTTCCAGACAAGCACCACCCAACCGTTAGGCTTCAAGATGCGGGCGAATTCCAGGCGGGCTTTTCCCTGATCGAACCAGTGAAATGCCTGTCCAGCGATCACGAAATCAGTACTGGACGTCTCGAGACCCGTTTGCTCCGCGCTGCCATCCCTGCTCACAAAGCGTTCGTATTCACTGAGAATTTGTTCTGCAGCGTCGCGCATGGTGGCGTTTGGTTCTACCCCAAAGACCTGATTGCCTTGACTTAAAAACAGTTCAGAAAGTTTGCCTGTGCCTGAGCCTATGTCCGCAATGATTGAATCGGGATGCAAAGCACAATCGTGACGAAGTAGTTCGACAACTTCTGATGGGTAGCCTGGTCGATACTTGATGTAGTTTTCGACGCGATTTGAAAAGCGGTTGATGGTGTCGGGCATGAAGCGAATTTAGTGTAATTCGAAGGGAATGCAGAGTAAGCGATTCAAACTCGAGCTAGTCGCCATTTCTCTTTTTTCGATTAGGTCTTGATTCCGGATCGCCGAACGTTGCCTCAAGTGAATCCAAACGGGAATCAGACTTCTGCGCGAGCTGAGTTAGGATCTGGAACGAATCCTCCACTCGCCGCAGTCTGGCCTCATGATCGCCATTACTCGCTTCGACGTTTTCCAAGCGAGATTCTATTTTCCGCAGGACTTTCGTGACATCGTCCAGGCGGGAATCCAGGTTCTCCGTGAGTTGCACCAGCACGACGAACGACTCCTCGACCCGCGCGAGCCGCGGCGCATCACGGATTCGTTCTTCGTCCAGGCGCTGCATGCTCGCAGCAAACTGTGCTTGCTGCTCCAAAATAAACTCCATTGTCCGGCGCATTTCTTCGTTGGTCATAAGGAACTCCTAAGTTGTGAGGATAACTTCGAGATCATCTTACCGAATTACAACCAGCGATGAAAAGTTTCGATAAAACAGAGCTCTAGTCGCGCGGTAGAAAGGAACTTTGCTTTGCAGTAGTCTCAGGCGGATAAAACCGCACAAATAGACGATGCCCTAACAGCAGGAACAGCAGAAACGCAAACGTGAGTGGCTTTCGCGTGTCTGATTTGACCAGCATCCAAAAGTGCAAAACACCAGCGGCGGCCGCTAGATATGCGAGCCGGTGCAGCATCGACCAGCGTTTGCCACCGAGGCGTTTCACCATCTTGTTTGTTGACGTAAGCGCTAACGGCAGCATGAGTAGAAAGGCGGTCATGCCCACGGCGATGAATGGCCTTTGGATCACGTCGGCAGCCGTCTCTCGGAAATTAAAGAACCGATCAAACCAAAGGTAGGTCGTCAGGTGCAGAAAGCCGTAAAAGAAGGCGAACAAACCCAGCATGCGGCGGAACTTTGTGAGCCAGTTGAGTCCGGTGATCTTGCGAATCGGCGTGATTGCCAGTGAAATCAGCAGAAACACCAATGTCAAAGTCCCGGTGGTTCGCGTCGCAAATTCCAGCGGGTTCGGGCCGACGTTCTTATGCGTGATGTCCCAAAGCAGGAGCGCCAGGGGCACCAGGCAGTTAACGAAGATGACAATCCTAGTGAAACGCGTGTCTTTCATAAATCCGTAGTCCAGAGTCCAAGGTCCGAAGTAGAAAGACTTGACCTGTTTTAGAAGTTCTTCTTCAGATCCATGCCGGTATAGAGTTGCGCAACTTGATCAGCGTAACCATTGAAGAGCAAGGTATCTCTCCTCCGGTATTCGCCGATTCGCTGTTCTTTTGCCTGGCTCCAACGCGGATGCGGCACGTTCGGATTGACGTTCGAGTAAAAGCCGTACTCGTTCGGGCCATACGCGCTCCAGGTCGTTGGTGGCTGGTTGGCAACGAGTGAGATCTTCACAACTGACTTGATACTCTTAAAGCCATACTTCCACGGAACGACCAGTCGAATCGGGGCTCCATCCTGCGGCGGCAACGTCTCCCCATAAAGCCCGGTCGCCATGATCGTCAGCGGGTGCATTGCCTCATCAAGCCTCAGACCTTCAACATATGGCCAATCCAGAATCCCGGTGATCTGATTGGGCATTCGATCCGGATCGAGAAGCGTTTGAAAGGCTACGTACTTCGCCTCAGACTTTGGTTCAACCCTTTCCAGCAGTGTCGCCAGGGGAAAGCCAACCCAGGGAATTACCATCGACCAGCCTTCTACACAACGCAGCCGATAGATTCGCTCTTCCAACTGAAACCGCAACAACTCCTCGAGATCGAACGTCTTTGGCTTACTAACCAGGCCGTCAACCGCAACACTCCACGGCCGGGTTACAAAGTTTTTCGCCCGGCTCGCAACCTCCGTTTTCGAGGTCGAGAACTCATAGAAGTTGTTGTAGTTCGTAATGCTCTCAATTGGAGTCAGCGGTTCGTCTACTCTAAAGCCCTTCGCTATGGCTTCATCAGTGGTCTTCGCAACGTTGTCGAGCACTTGTCCCTTGGGTGTCTCTACGGGCGGTGGATTGAGTTTCCGATAAAGCAGACCTGTCGCTGATGCAGTGGCAGCTAATGCCGCACCGCGCATGAACAGGCGACGGTTTAAGTAAACCTGCTTATCGGTTATCTCACTCGCTCTGATTTTGTTTGACTGTTCCATCTTGCTTTAGATCCGTCCCCATCCTCTCAGGTTCGCTCGTTGTAATTACGTAAGTCGCGTTTCAAAAGGATTGTCGAACTGTAAATCACCCGGAGGATTGTCCTTATGAGAGTCGCAGGCGGCTCTGCCGCGTTATGAGAGACGCGGCTCTGCCGCTTTCCTTGCGGTAAGCCTCCGGCTTACCGTAGTTCGACCCAACGAGAGGCTGCGCCTCATCTGCCCTTCGATCAAGGCGTAGCTTGCAAGAAAGCGCCCCTGCCGTTAGCCGGAGGCTTGCCGCAAGGGAGGCGGCTGAGCCGCATACGATCAATGGAAAATGAACCGCCCTCGCCTCTCCCGTTTCCGCGTGTCCCGCCGTCGCCCAGATGATCGCCCAACTCCGACTCTTGCCAGAATCTTCTTGAGCTAGTGATCGCAAAAGAATATATTCGCGCCGCATTCCCATCGCCGCCGGAACGAACGGAATCCCTGAAAAAGTGAGTCAAAGAGAACCCCCGCGAACTGGTTCCAGCGATCCAACAAGCAGCGAAGCCAAACCTAACAGCCGACGGAATCAACTCCTGCGCTGGGCAGTTGTCATTTGCGCCGGACTGTTGGTTCTGCTTATTCCCACGCCTGACGGTATCACGCCGCAATCCTGGCGATTATTGGCCATCTTTGTCGCGACGATTGCTGGCTCAATTGTGCGACCTGTGCCCGGGGGCGCCATGGTTTTGCTTGGTGTTTCCGCTATTGCAATCACCGGTGCCTTGCCCATTAGAGATGCGCTGGCAGGATATGCCGATCCAATTGTTTGGCTGGTCCTCGCGGCCTTTTTCATCTCGCGAGCAATGATTAAGACCGGACTCGGTCGCCGGATCGCACTCCTCTTCATTCGTCGCATTGGCAAGCACTCGCTGGGGCTTGGTTATTCACTAGTCTCCACCGACTTTCTTTTGGCGAGCGTCATTCCCTCGACTGGCGCACGCTCCGGTGGCGTCGTTTTTCCGATTGCGAAGAGTCTTTGCGAAGCTTATGACTCCCGCCCGGGTCCAACCGCCGGACGCCTCGGTGCGTTTCTCATGCCGTTGCTCTACCAATGCGACGTAATTATCTGCGCAATGTTCTTAACCGGGCAGGCCTCTAACGTTTTGATTGCGCGTTTTGCTCAGCAAACAACTGGCATTGAACTCACGTATGCACGCTGGGTTTTCTATTCCATCGTGCCGGGCCTGATTGCGTTGGTAGTCGTACCCAACGTTCTCTATCGCCTCTTTCCTCCTGAAATCAAAAAAACGCCAGAAGCGGCGGAGTTTGCACAAGCCGAACTGCGCGTAATGGGACGAATGAGTCGTGACGAGAAGATGTTGCTGGCGGTGTTCTTGCTGGTTGCAGTTCTTTGGGTTGTTCGCGGTCTTGCGGGTTTCATCCCAACGATTGCGCCAATAATTCCAAGTGAAGGTCTGTTATCCGCAATCAACTACGTTGGCAGACTTGATTATTCGATCCCACCTTTGCTGGGAGTTTGCGCTTTGCTGGTAACAGGAGTGCTCGAATGGTCTGATCTGCTTTCCGAGCGAAACGCCTGGGATGTTTTTATCTGGTATGGCGGGCTTGTTCGTATGGCGGAAGCGCTGGGAGAAACCGGAATTACGAAGAAGTTTGCCGAAGGGGCGGCGGGATTGACCTTGGGTTGGCCATGGTGGGCCGCATTTGCAGTTCTCCTGCTGATCTACTTCTACGCCCACTATGCTTTCGCGAGTATCACGGCGCACGCGACAGCTATGTACATCCCGTTTCTTGTGGTGATTCTCGCTGCCGGCGCCCCGCCATACCTTGCAGTGCTTTCGCTCGCTTACTTTTCAAACCTCGACGCGAGTCTCACTCATTATGGTACGACTCCGGCGCCAATCTACTTCGGTGCCGGTTATGTTACGCAAAAGCATTGGTGGAAAGTCGGCTTGATCGCCTCTCTCATGACTATTCCTATCTGGGTAGTTTTCGGATTCGGTTGGTGGAAATTGCTGAAGCTGTGGTGAGGAAGTTAGTACCGAAATGCCTTAGCGTCGGGTGTTTCGCACACTGGCCATCTTTGCCCGGGAATGCCATTGAAGTGGGCAAGACAGCGAAGCAAATCGACTTCATTCTCGTCTTCAGCAAATTGGAGCGCGCGTTGAGGAAGACTTCGTCAAGCTTGCCGCCAGACTAAAGGCGAATGGAATGATCTGGGTTGCCTGGCCCAGGAAACTGCCGGAGTGGCCACAGGTCTCAGCTTTCAAAAGGTTCAGCGTATTGGTTTAGACGCTGGACTTGTTGATGTGAAGATCTGCTGTGATGAAACCTGGTCGGGACTGAATTTGTTTATCGGTTGCGCGATCGAGTTGGCAAACTCCAGGAAGATGTCAGATGTTGGATGTTAGTCCTAATGACATCTGATTTGTGTTCTGCTTTTACTAACATCCAGCATCCGACATCTAGCATCTTTCACGGGTTATCCACAGTCTCTGTGGATAACGTTGTGGAAATCAGCGCTCCCGATATTGCCAAGTTGTTACAAGCGTACACTTACCGCATTTTGCACAAGCGAGCGGCGCACGAATAATCGTTTAAGATTCAACGAATTGACCATTCGTTACCAAATGAGCGATCAGGCTCCGAGAAAAAAATTAGCACTCATAAACTCGCTGCTGTTTTCAACGCAAGAAAAGTTTGGCATCGGATCAAATATGCTCCTCCGAACTTTCTGACGAAGAGTTGAATTTTGCGCTCATCTAAATATGGTAGGACCACACCAAGCCGACTCACAGTTGTAGCGTAATACATACGGCGAACAGATTGTTCGCGTGCGCGTCGTCTGAATTTTTTCGGAATAAATTCTAACAGCGCGCAAAGATGATTTCGCTCGCGACCCGCACTGAACGGTGTCAATGTGTCGAATGTGTGATCAGATATCTTCTCGTATGAGAGAAGTTTGCGAATCAAAAATCGCTGATCATTGAGAAGATCAAAACTTAATTTCTAAGTGGATGACATGGACCACCCAAATCCAATTTAGATGTTGCAAAATATTTTCGGATATCTATAATGCAAACCCCTCGCTGAAAGCGATTGATTGCCAAGAAGGACGCGAAGAAAATCGGCGGCTCGAATTGAAAATTTGCAAGTAGGTTTAGAACGCTCTTATACATCTCTCGCATGGCCCCTAAGAACCTGCTTCAAAATGTATTCAGCTTTCCCGTTGCATCGCTGCCTTCCTCAAGCTAAGTAGCCCCGGCAATCGTAGGCGATAATTTCTTCCTGGTGTCAGGGAGGCCTTCGCCAGCATCACTCCGCCAATCGTTACGATGGGCAGATGGATCAAACCGATCCACGCGTGGATGTGTGTTCTCTTTCGGCGAGCGCCACTCGAACTAACCCCAGTTGAGTTGATGGAGCGCTGAAATGACAGAAGATACGCCCGCGATCTGCGAAACCAAACTATGTCCGATTTGTGCAAATGCATTACCAGTTTCCGAGTTTGGCGTCTGCCGCGCTCGAAAAGACGGCAGAAACCTTTACTGCAAAACTTGCATACGAAAGAAAGTCACCGACAGTCGTCGCGCCTTGAAAGAATACAAGACCGCGCGTAAGAGGTGTGTTTCCGATGCCGTGTTAGAAACGGCTGAACTACTTGGAGCAGAGTTGGTTTCGACGCCAGGCAACAGCGCGCCTGCTTTCTCAAAACTGGTCAGCCGTTTATCGCCAGTTGAGCGGGTAAAAGAGGCGATTCGGAAGGGTGCGCGGACGCAGAAGGAGATTGCGCTGGAAACCAAACTAGGCAAAGACGAGATCGGTGAAGCGTTGGCAAATCTGCTGTTGTGGACGCGCGAGATCCGCACCGAAGTGCAAGACAATACGCGTATGTATTTCGTCAATGAAGTGGAAGCAATAGCATTCCAGCAAAGCGCGCCGCCACCTCCGCGTCGCAAACGCGATGTGCCAAGCTCTTTTAGTGCTTTACAGGGGTTGATGCCTGGTAGGAACCTCGAAGGAGAACCGGAGAAGGTTGGTAGTTGGGTGGCAGCCTAACAACCAGCGCGCGTGGTAAGCCGGGTGCGTGCGACGCAGATGAATGTGTGTCACATGGTTTAGTATCGTCTCAGAGAGCCTCACATCCATCTGTGTCATACGCGGTTGCTTGCCAAATTTAATCCTCAAACGCGTCCAATACTTCTCGCGCGTGCTCGTCAGGCTTAACTTTCTCAAAAACCTTCTTAATCTTGCCTTTCTCATCGATGAGAAACGTACTGCGAATTACGCCCATGTAAGTACGACCCATAAACTTCTTTTGGCCGTAGACTCCATAGGCATCAGCAATCACGTGGTCTTTATCGGCGAGTAAGGTATAAGGAAGATCGTACTTCGCGACAAACTTTTGATGAGATTTCTCGCTGTCGGGCGAAACTCCCAGGACTTTGATTCCTCGTTTTTCGAATTCCGCAAAGGAGTCACGAAACGAACAGGCCTCTTTGGTACAGCCGGGTGTGTCGTCTTTCGGATAGAAATAGAGCACAACCTTTTGACCTCTGAAGTCTTTTAGACGAACCGTATCCCCCGCGGCATCAGTGGTTGAAAATTGCGGTGCAGCAGTTCCTGCTTTTTGCATCGGTTGTTAGTCTCCCGCCAGTGTGCTTAAGGCCGCACATTTTAAGCTGGTGGTCAGTTTGAAACAAGAACGGTGAGCAAATGAAAAAGAACAGTACCAGGCACTGGATGGTTAAGCAGGAGCCCGAGACTTATTCATGGACTGATTTCGAGAACGATGGCAAGACCGATTGGACCGGTGTCCGAAATTACCAGGCACGAAACAACCTCCGCGAAATGAAGACGGGCGACCGCGTGCTTTTTTATCATTCCGGAAAAGACAAGGCTGTCGTGGGAATTGCGGAAGTGGCAAAGAGTGCTTATCCGGATCCCACCGCCGACGATCCACAGTGGGTTGCGGTAGATTTAAAACCAGTCAAACCGTTTAGCGCTCCAGTACAGTTGGCAGCGATTCGATATGACAAGCGTTTGAGCGGGCTGCCTTTGATCAGACAGTCTCAGCTTTCGGTGATGCCGCTTACGAAAGATGAGTTCGACACAATCGTCGGAATGGGAACGGCAAAGTCGAGAAAGAAAAGGTAGCAGAACCTGATGTTCAACCAAATTGATTACACCATGGTTATCGTTTCGGACATGGGCAGATCGGTTGAGTTCTATCGCGACAAGCTAGGGATTCCACTTAAGTTTGAGACGCCTGAGTGGACTGAGTTTCAGACTGGCACAACGACCCTTGCGTTGCATGGTGGCGGAATCGTGAAGGAAGGTGGAGGCGATCAGTCGAAGTACGCCGGCACGTGTTCGATTGGGTTTAACGTTGAAAATGTTGACAAGACCTACGAAGAACTTCAGGCACGTGGCGTAAGGTTTGTCATGCCTCCCATGCAACGTGAAGGCGAAGGGATCAGGTTAGCCGTGTGTGTCGATCCAGACGGCTTGGCGGTATCGTTTGCGCAGGTTGTTTAGCTGGGCGAAAGCGGAGGGCCGCGGATTTTCGCGGATGACACAGATCAGAAGAGATTTTCTGATCCGTATGATCCGCGCAAATCCGCGGCTTCTTTTCATTCTTCTCTCTCAATGCCAACTTTTTTCATAGATGGTATAAACGTTCCCACCTAAGTTCCTTAATCAAATCGACGAGAGGAGGATGGCGATGCGTCTAACTGAGATGGTGTCGTGTTCCGGTTGAGCGGCGAAGCTTAGCCCGGGCTTACTCGCTCAGGTTCTGAGCGGTCTACCAAAACAGCCATATGACAAAAATCTGATTGTCGGCTTTGATACAGCCGACGACGCGGGTGTATACCGCCTGCGCGACGACCTCGCCATTGTCCAGACCGTCGACTTCTTCACTCCCATCGTTGACGACCCATTTGAATACGGGCGTATTGCAGCGCTGAATTCCATCAACGACGTATGGGCCATGGCTGGGACCCCGCTGACGGCGCTCGCAATCACCTGTTTCCCTAAGAAAGGCGTTGACCCCGCGATTCTCGGCGAGATCATGCGAGGCGGAATCGAGACGCTCAATGAACACGGCGTCACTCTGATCGGCGGCCATAGCGTCGACAACCAGCAGATAATGTTTGGCTACGCAGTTACTGGCGTGATCGATCCGAACCAGATCGCGACAAACTCCGGCGCGCAGGTGGGGGACGTGATCATTCTGACGAAGCCCATCGGGACCGGAGTAATCTCAACCGGCATTAAGTTTGGCAAGGCGAGTCCTGAAATTGCTTCCGCCTCGGTCGCGACTATGCTGACAGCCGGAAAGCACGCGGCAGAAACGATGCGAGAGTTTGAGGTTAAGGGCGCGACAGATGTAACCGGTTTCGCGTTGTTGGGGCATGCCTGGGAGATGGCGAAAGCGAGCAAGGTAACGATTGAGATCGATTCTGCGGCGGTCCCGTTGTTGGAAGGCGCGTTGGAACTTGCAGGTCAGGGGTTGCTGACCAGCGGTGACAAGACCAACCGCGAATATATAGGCGAAGATATTGAGATTAGCGAGACGGTTGGAAAAGAGCTGAATCATCTCCTTTTCGATCCGCAAACGGCAGGTGGAATGCTAATCGCTATCGCTTCGGATCGGGCGCCGAAACTTTTGACCAGGCTGCGCGAAAACTATCCGCTAGCTGCCGTGATTGGGCGCGTGAAGGATCATTCAGGGCGATCGCTGACAGGGCGATCGCTGATAGTAATTTGAGTTTCTCGACCATAATGCGGCCTTTGATAATGCGGAGCCTTTGGAGTGGGGCGGGGGGGGGGGGGGGGTTTGTTTTTGTTAATTGTTTGAGGAAAAAAAAAAAAA
>JANNON010000514.1:0-5310 GCA_031399105.1 Blastocatellia bacterium
CCCCGGCATTCTCGGGCTGCAGTCGAACTGTGTCTTCGTAAGCCCTGGCAGCTTCCGCAAACTTCCCGAGCGTCAGATAAGTATCGCCCAGCGCGTTGTGCGCCTCGGCCCAATCCGGTTTGAAAGACACTGCCTGCTTAAAGGCATCCAGCGCCGGTTCCGTCTGGTTCATCGAGCTGTAGGCGATTCCCAGGTTGAAAGCAGCATCAGGGTCGGTTGCTCTCAGCCCCAAAGATCTCTTAAAAGCATCGGCCGCTTCTGCGTAATTGCTGGCGCTGAAATATGCCGCGCCAAGATTATTGAAAACGGTGGGATCAGTTGGCGTGAGTTTCAGAGCATTCCTGTAAGCTTCGATCGCCTGCGCAAACTGGCCCAGATCGTAGTAGGTGTTGCCCTGGTTCTTGAATGCTTCCGCCTTGTCCTCATCGGTAACTGTGGCAACAACTGTTTCGGTAGGAACTGGGCGTTCGCCTGGCTGCGGTTTGGGCCGTCGTGGAGTATTCCGCGCGATCTCAGTCGGTCGTGTTGAGCGCTGCGTCCGCTTTACCACGAGCATCGCAGCGCCGCCAACGATGTCGCGCGCACCTTGAGGGCGCTTAAAGACGATTGCTGCACCGCCCATGATGTCCTGTCCTTGAAACGCGCTTGCTCCACCCTGTGGCGCCAACGCCTGTACCCAATGCCCCCACTGTAAGGCAATAGCAATCGCGATCAGTGTCGCTATCAGTTGTCTCGGCGAAGATGTTTTAGGAGCTAGCATCAATGTCACTGGCGCGAAGTCCTTCTTCTTTTTTGCAGTGGAGGCAGCGTCGCGATCACAATCAGAGCGGAAAACATCACTGCATTCGCGAGCATGTGTAAGCCAAAATCAACGAGGCTGTGGACCGCCACTCCAGCCAGGCCCAAAGTCGCACCAAAGCAGGCAGCGCGTTGAAAGCCGCTAGTGCCCAACAAATTCTCACGCAATTTCCGGAATACAGAAATCAAAAACCACACTCCTAGTGCGAACCCGATTACTCCCCCGCTCGCCAATAATTCAAGATAATCGTTGTGCGCTTCCTGTGGAGTATGCACGCCAGACGCATCATGAAACTGCGGGATCGCTGTCCAGTATCCACCTATCCCGACGCCGGCAATCGGGTAGGCCGAAAACATCCGCCAAGTGTCGCGCCAGATTTGGTTACGCTGCGAGTTCTGCCGGACTTCAGCCTCAACCGGTGCAGACTCACGGCCCTGCTCAATTCTAGTAATCAGCCGATCGCCGCCAATCCAAATAGTTCCGATGCCTACGCCTGCGATTAGAACGCTCAGCAACACAACTCTTGCAACCCACGGTGTCATGGCCTTACGTTGCGATTGCTCAGAGCGCTCGCTCCGCGAAAACCGCAGCATGGTAAACAGCAGGGCCGCAGTCACGATCTGCGCCATCATCGCAATCAGGCCGCCACGCGAGTTCGACAATACGAGCGCGGTCCAGATCGGCAGCAGTGCCCCGATGTAGATCATTACCCGCTCTCTTTTTACACCGCCGCCGATGATGATCCCGAGCGTCAACCCAAAACCCATTTCCATCAGGAAGGCGAAGTGATTTCGATTGATGAACTGCCCATAGCCCTGGTCCGGCTTAAGGTTTGGGAGCCCAAACCCCGGATCGTGCTGCATTGTTTGTCGCAGGATTGCGTACAGAGCGCTCGCCACTGCTACAGCAATGATCACGTGCGTCAAAGTTTGCAGCCTTCTTTCGCTATCGATATATCGATACAACATCGCGCCAACGACAATGAGCGCCAGCAACTGCAGCGCAAAGAACCGCGTGGCGAAAGGATCGGCACTGATTGCCTTCCAGCCAGGAATCGCAATACCGGTAGTCGCCGAATCTCCGAATGAGATCGTTTGCAACAGTGCGAACGCCGTTAACGCGATGAGCGGCAAGAGCAACCGAGCACTTCCGATTGGCGAGCCGCCATTGCGAGTAACATCCACGATCCAGAGAATGCTGATCGCTGCCACGCAGCAGATAAAGAAGCCTTTCCACCACGGCTCAGCAGTGCCATACGGAATCGCAGTAAACGCCATCAAGCTCAGCAGCAAAGCAAAGATCACTCTGCCCAGCACGCGAAACACACGCTCGCGAGCAATCTCCTCTTCATTCGTTTGAAAAGGGATCTCCTGAGCGCGTGCCACTCGGACCTCAGTGAGTTGGGAAATCAACTAGTAATTTCTCCACTGGTGATTCTTACCGGAAGTTTATTAGCGGCGTGGTCAGGTTTCACCGTCAGAATCCGTTCAGCAGCATTTGAGAGCTCTGACTTAAACAATCCGCTGAGATAGTTCATATTCACGAGGAGCGGGTCGCTGTCGAAGGGACTGTACAGATTGATCCAGCCCCATTCCGTGGTGCGCGTGGCCACTGGCAGTCTCAGACACCAGTAGTCGGTCGAGCCAATCACGTCTTCTGCGGCAACACCCTTGCGCTGCCAGGACCAATACACGCGGCCGTTGCGCAGTTGAATGGCCTGGTTTGAGTTGTGGTGTTTCACCGCTTCAATTGCGCGTTCGTTTATTTCGGCTCGGCCAGCCTGACCAATTTGAATATTGGCATAGGCGAACTGTTCAAACTCGAGCATCACACGCACCGCATCAAACAACTCGTGCAAATCTGAGGCTTTCGATAGCGCCACACTCGCTCGCCGAATTCGAATATTGTTTGCGACCCTGATGCGCCGATCACCGACAGTGCGTTTTACTCCGGCCTTAATTTCGTCAACTTCGTGATAGCGCAGATGCCCAACCGCAACCACCACAGCCACCACGATGATAAAGAGCACCAGACCGGTTACCGGGGAAGAGGTCTTCGTGAAGATGGCTGCCAGCAAACCAAATGCAGCACAGACCGCGTAAAGCACGAGCGCCACGTGTCGCTGCGACCAACCACGATCGAGCAGCATATGATGTATGTGCTCGCGATCGCCTTGAAACAACGGTTTGCCGCTGACGAGTCTGCGCGCCAATGTCATTCCCGTATCAACGACCGGCAGACCGAAGGCAAGAATTGGCGTGATCACCGCGACCGCCGTAGTCGCCTTCTGAGTTCCCTGCACCGAAAGCGCGGCGAGCGTGAATCCGACAAAAAGCGCGCCCGAATCTCCCAGGAAAATCGAAGCGGGATTGAAGTTGTAGCGCAAAAATCCGGTTAGTGCTCCGCACAACACCAGGCTGACAACAATCATCAGCTGGTTCTCACCCGCCAGCGAAACGATGAGAATAACCATCGACGAAAAAAGTGCCGCACCTGAAGCCAGACCATCGACGCCGTCGATCAAGTTGAAAGCATTCGCAATTCCGACCAGCCAAACAATCGTGACGATGAAACCCAGGATTGGTGGTAGTTGGACCGCGCCGAACAATGGCACTGCCAGCAGTTCGATGCGGCCGCCCATTGCGTAGAACAGCGTCGCAATGAGTCCCAGCGCGATAAACTTAACGGTTGCGTTTACACCACGCAGGTCATCGTAAATGCCTAAACACAGCACGAGGGTCGCGGGGATCAGTGCGCGCAGGAGTTCCGGCACGTAATTGCGAAGCGATTGCGTCAGCAGATTGTCTACGAACGGAAGCGTTGACAGAGCGAGCACAACGGCGAGGTAGACGCCGATTCCACCGAGTCGCGGCACGGCTGTGCGATGGACCCGTCGGTGATCGGCGGGCACGTCAAGCAACTTGAAACGCTGGCACGTTCGCCGAACTAACGGCGTAATGGCCAGCGACGCAAAAGTCGCTATCAGGAATAGGGCGAAGTAAGTATTCACTAAGGGACCTCCGGGAGCAGAAGCCTTTCTAGAGACGGGATGATCAGATGTCGGATGTTAGATGTCGGTATTTGGTCTTTGGCTTCGTTTTGAGATCTCAGAACTGAGATTACTGAGATCTCAAATTTCAGATCTCGACTCGACTTGGACCTTCAACTTTGGACCTTGGACTTTGGACTTTGGATTTTTCTCTCACCCCTCCACCAACTCGATCATCCTGGGCAACAGCACTTCCTTTGAAAACCACTGCGTTGATCCGGCCCGCTCTTTATTGCCGTTCGAGACCTCTCTGGCATCTACGCCACCAACATCTTGACGGGGCTTCGAGCCGTTCCTCGAATTCGCCAGCTTGAACGCAGCCGCACTAACAATGTGCGCCGCAACCGTCTCACTATCGCCATGCTGCGCTTGATAAAAGCCACGCCCCTGCACAGCCGTCGTGGCTGCATCTACGACCGAGCTTTCCGCCGGTCCAATGTAGAGCAACGGCGCGCCAATGCCGAGAATGTTGTACACCTTGCATGGATGCACAATGCCGACAAAGGGCTCACCCATCACCACCGCATGCAAGTCGGCCGCTGATAACGACGCTGATAGTTCATCAATCGCCTGGTAAGGGAAACAGCGCACGTTGCTGAGCCGATTCTCTACGGCGAAGGCCGCCACCTTGGCTTGTTCACTGCCGCCGCCGACAAAGCAGAACTCGATCTCATTCCGCTCGGCCAATCGCCGAGCAGCGTCGAGCAGCGTATCAAGCGGATGACAGGGACTGTGATTGCCGGAGTACATGACAACGAACCGTTCCCCCAATTTGTGTGTCGCGCGAAATGCTTCCCTGCCCTGCTTGTCAAAAGCGATAGCATCGTCGAGTGCCCACGGCGACAGCACCGCTATTTTTCCTGCTGCAACTCCCCTGGCCTCGATGCGTTGCTTCATAAATCGGTCGAGCACGATGATGCGCTCGGCGTGGCTCATGCTGTAGCTAAGGAATCGCTCCAGCACTCGAGCAGTAAATGAATTCTGCTTGAGCCAACCGGCAGCGATCGCTTCATCCGGGTTGAGATCCATCACCCAGAAGAAAAACTTGCCACCTTTGAGCTGGACGAAGAGCGCACCCAGGAACGAAATCAACGGCGGCGATGTTAAAGCAATAGTGCGATCGAATCTCGCCAACAGCAGCATTCGCAATGAACAACAAACAAGAAAACTCAGGAAGTTAAGCGCCCGCCGCCAACGCGTTTTCTTACCCAGCGCCAGGGATGGAATACGAATGATGTCGATGCCATTCCACATCTCACGCCGCGCGAACTTGAGTGAGGGATTGTCGTACCCGCGATCGCTGGTGATAACCGTGACCTCGTGACCTCGCTCGCGCAGACCGAGAGCCAAACCGGTTAGCTGCTGACCGGTGGCCATAACGTCCGGGTGAAAGCACTGATTGAGTAAGAGGAAACGCAAAGGAAAAAGCTGGATGTTGGATGCTGGATGTTGGTCCGTAGTC
>JANNON010000518.1:0-12664 GCA_031399105.1 Blastocatellia bacterium
TCCGTTTGCCAGGACTGCGTACTGAGGCGGGTGTCGTAGACCTGACCGCGAATGTTGTAGTGGCGCTTGTTATAAAGCGGCGTCGTGGTACCAAATTTCTCCTGTTCAACCGCGCCCCATTCGCTGTATCGAAAATCCTCGGCGTAGGTGCGGGTAGCTCCATCACCGAGATTGCCTGAAAACTTCTTCGTCCTGCCGGCCTGATCAAACTCGTAGGAAACGACCCGACCGGAGGGGTAGGTCTGGCTGGTGATCTGACCGCCGGCGTTGTAGGAACGCTGCACTAGATAGGCCCCGCTCCAACCGCCGCCGTGCCAGAACTGCTGTTGATAGCTTGTAATCTGGCCCAGCACATCAAAGTTGTTGACAGTAAACAATACTTCGCTGAGGGCTGCGCTCTGCCACATCCGACCTTTAGAGTTAGGAATGTTGTAGTTTGTTCCAGCACGATAGCCGTCGTAGTACTTATCGATCCCGGCAGTGTTTTGCGGATCATTGACATACCGAATCGTGGTAGGACGGTTCAGCGCATCGTACGTGTAGTTGGTGGTGATGTTGCGCGCGTCTATTCGTGAACTCAAATTCCCATTAGCGTCGTAGCTGAACGCCATGGTCCAGCCGTTATAGTTAGTGACTGGATCGGTCCAGGACAGGCTTGCGTTCACGGTTTGTTCGACATTTCTTACGCGGAGCAATCGTGAAAGTGAGTCGTAACCAAAGTACCGGACCTGCAAATCCTGCACGACTTGCCGCAAGTTGTTCAGCACGTCGTAAGAATAGTTGGTGGCGTATGCGAGATTAGCCGGATCTTCAATGACCTTAATTAACCTGCCCTGAGCGTCCGTGATGCTCTTCCGTGACTTGGCCCGGGCATCAGTGCCGGTGACTGTTGTGCCGAGATAGCTCCCAGTCGTGTTGGCGCCGTAGGCTGTGGTTGCTTGTGAGCCATCCGCAGTGGTAACCGTCACCACGCGACTCAAAACGTCAAAACCGCTGGTGGTCCAACGGCCAGTGGGATTGATTGCGTCAGTAAGGGCGCTCGTACGATAGGGATTGGAAACGCGCCAGGCGCGACCGAGACTGTCGTACTGGGTATCGGTAGTTAGGTAAGTTGCCCCTTCTTTGGCAAACGAACGCACTGACCGGCCCATCTTGTCGAAGAACTGATACGACTCCAGAATTTGCTGCACCGGTGTGGTCTGTTGCAGAACTTGAATGTAGACGTAGTTGTTTCCGGGAACGTCGCTGTAGCTGGTAATGGTCCAGCTCCCGTCGGGGCGGTTAACTTTCGTCGGCCGATTCAGGGCATCGTTGTATTCGAATGTGGTCGTCCGTCCATTTGGGTCAGTACTCGAAGTAACCAGTCCGGTGTTGAAATCAAAGACACTGCTGCTTACCAGTCCAGTCGTTTGGGCGAAAGTCCCGGCGGCATCTGGAATTGGGGAAGTAGTGAGAGTTGGAAACGCATACGCGTAAGTCGAGGAGTAGGCAACTTCTGACTGTCGATTTAGCGGATCCCACGAGTACCTTAAGTTGCCACACTGATCGTATTGAGAATGTGATTGGATCCAACTCGAAGTGGGATAGTCCAGCCAGCGGCTGGTGGTCGTCACGTTGCCACGATAATTAGTTTGGGGGTCCGTCCAGCCGGTGACTGAACCATATTGAAGCAGTGGATAACTACCTTCGTCATAGCCAATGGTGGATTGCGACACCACTGTTCCGGCAGCATCCTTGATTACTGAACTGGCGGGAATACCCAACAAGTTGCGCGAGCGATAGTTGGCGTCACTCGTTAGATAAGTCGTCTCATTGGTGCGCACCAGCGCGCCCATTGGAATAGATGCGATGGCGCTATTTTGGGCAGTATTCTGATCGACGGTTGTGTAGGCATAATCGCTGGAACCTGTTCGCTCGACACCCACGCTGAATTCATAGGCCGTGTCGTACTGAGATGTTGATCCCGACGTCAGCGCGTTACCGCCTGTGTCCAGAATCAAACTCACAGATTTTATGGGACGAGCATTCCGGTAAGCAGTATATGTGCCCGAGCCCGGTGATGGTCGACTGTAGGTCGCACTAGTTTGGGCGTACTCAGTCAGGGTGCGCCGCAACATTGCGCCACCCTGACTCACTGGAGCATAAGTACGTTCCTCATAAGGTAAGCCATTCCGTGCGTCCTCATGGCCGAAGGCATTCTGTTGGGTGACTCTTCCCAGATAAGTCTCAGAACGAAGTCCGTCGGGCGCGGTGACTGTTATTCGGTATGGAGAGGTGGCCACGCTGTAGAGCCACTGGCTCTCGTCCGCTCCTCCCGTGCCATTCGGACTGACCCATCGTGAAGTCATCCCGCGACTGCCCTGATCGTAAGGGGGCAAGAGCGGAGTCAAGGTTGCCACTGAACCGTATTGCGAACGTTGGTAACCCCCGGTGGGGTAAATAACTTTGTCCAACTCGCCATAGTTGTTGTAAGAGAAGCGGTAGCTCTGACCGTTTGGCAAAACGATCTCCGCCAACACAACTGGATTGAATGTTTCCGCGCCACTCTGTCCGCGACCAACCACGTAGGTGTAACTGTTTTCATCTCCCAGATCCGAATAGTCCGAGTAGAACATGCTCGCGCTGCCGGTGGGTTGCGGAAAGTTGTAGCTGTTCCAGTCAGTGGGCCACAAGCCGGGAACCGGAAGATAGTAGTCGCCAACCGGCTTCAGCGCCGGCGAGCCTGGCGTCAACGCATTCGAAAGGTAGCGAAACTTGAGGGTGTAAGTCAGGCTCGAACCGTTAACGCCGGGAAGCACATAGCTGTAGTCGGTTTCATAAGGATTGGCCGGCCAGGGCATCCCGATGGTACGGCCCATTGTGTCCGTCCACACTCTTGTCGAAGCATTGAAACTCAAAGTGTTTCCATTGCGATCGATAAACTGTGTGGTGCTGCCATTGAGGACATAACGGCTTCCATCCGGCAGGTACAGAGTTCCCGTCGTCGCCCCGCTGCTGTCATAACGCATACGCGAACCGTCTACGGCGTAGAACGTCCCACTCATGTCGATGTAGCCACTGCTTTGGTATGGTTGATCACTCTTCCGCAACTCATGAGCAGATCCGTCAGGCATGTGGATAATGACCTTTGCAATTCGATAGCTGAGTGAATTTCCAAAGATGTAGGGCTTCCCGGTATATAAATAAAAATCGTTTTGACGCGGCCACTCCACGGTGGGCACGTCGAGACTGGTCGTCCACCCCGCCGTCGAATGTTCGGCATAGATTGCCTCTGTCACCGCTCTTCTGACCTGTCCCGAACTCGCGTAAGGGGAGTTGATGTAACCAATCCTCCACACCTTGGACGAGTAGCTGAGGTTCACCGGCAGGCTCACGCCCCTACCAGGATAATTTGCCAATGGCACATTCAAGGACATCGTATTGGTGCCGGAAGAGTTTTGTGTGAACTCAACCGTTTGAGCCCCCGCCTCTGCCATCGCATTGAAACAAGCTGCCGCCACCAGCATGTGAAGCACCCAAGCGGTCCAAGTGGAAAAACACCGCTTCAGCTGAACCTTCAAGAGGTGGAAGTTGAAGCGTGTAACTCGTTCAAGTTGAGACATGAGGATCTCCTTTGGGGTTTGAATTTGGGCGTTCGGTTTTCTCAGAACGTACGCGCGAGAACTATTGCTTCCAGGAGGTTCGTTGTGAGTGAAAGTTGACGTAAGACTAAGATGGACTTGTGAGTCCGTCACACGTCAAGTAGATATTGGAGAACGAGAATTGGGGGATGCGGGTGAGAATTTACGCTAGTCTGATTTCGCGTGTCAACGAAAGCTAGACTCTTTCCGTTCTGGTCAACATCTCAGGGGAATCCGACTATTTGGTGCCTCAATATAGTTGTCTACAATGGCTTCGCGGTGCCGATTTCAAGAACCACCAAAACCGTGGTGTTGCCTGCCGTCTCATCAGTGTCCGAAAGCTGACAACGCACGCGCAATCACTAACCGGGCTGCCCTTGCCATCAGAACATCCAGGTGGATAGGTCCAACCGGGGATGGCAATCTATCTTCTTTTCACTCCTGCCGCATTCCAACTTTCCAGGTCGTCGAACATCCAAAAACCGGCAATCAGATCCCCGAATGAATTTCGTATCACTCTAGATCTCACGTTTTAGACACTGTAAACAACATAAACTACACGTCTACCGGTGGAATTAAGACCGCCAACGTGGCGCCGATGTCGCTGATCGCATTGGCACTCTGCTACGGGTTTCTTTCTGGGGTTATGGTTTGGAGTTTGTTTAGCTGAGTATTCTTCAAACTCAATTGTATTGACGTGAGGCTGAAGAGCGGGATAGAACACTTGCGTCGGAGAGCTATCAGGAAGATCAAAATGAAAATCCTTCTTACTCGATTATTGCTGTATCCCACCATCTGTCTCCTAGTGATCTCAACGTCATTAATCGGAAGCGCGCAGCGGAACACGCCGCGGCGCGTTCTTTCCGCACCTGGAAATTCATCGCTGAACAGAACACAAACACGCGCGGCTGAACATCAACTTTCAGTCCTGGGTTATTGGACTGGTGCGATTGATGGAGTGTTTGACCCCGCGTCGCGGGCCGCGTTGATTGCCTTCCAAAAGTGGGAAGGTCGGCTGGTCACTGGACAGCTTACGATCAGTGAAGTCGAGGCGATTCGCACGGCGTCTCTTAATGACGGCGTTACTTCCAAAACCAGCGGCAAACCAAAACCCAAAGAGAGTGGCTACGCGCATGTTGAAGTGGATGTGGATAAACAGGTGATGCTGATCATCAACGATCGAGGTGATGTCCGCGTCCTTCATGTGTCGACGGGCAATGACAAGCCCTTCATGGAAGACGGTCAGAAGAGCATTGCTTACACACCGCGCGGCAGGTTCCTTGTTTACGACAAGAGCGTTGGGTGGGAAAAGGGTTATCTGGGATCGATGTATTACTCAAATTACATCAGCGGTGGTGTGGCGATTCATGGACACCCAAACGTTCCAAACCAACCGGCAAGTCACGGTTGCATTCGGGTGCCGATGTTTGCGGCTCGCGAACTGAGCGAACTACTGGCGTTGGGAACAATCGTGCTGGTGTATGACAAAGAGTCTTTCGTCTCTGCAAAGGAATGGGTTGAAAATCCGAAACAGAAGGAAGCAGCGCTGCTGGATAGTGCAACTCCGGATTACGACTATTTCCGGCCAGGTAAGAAAGGCGGCTCCAAGTCCGTGGTCATCAAGAAAACTCGAGCCAAGATAACCAGGGCGGATTAAGCTGCCGGGCTCACAAATTCGAAGAGGCCAGCGAAATCCGCTGGCCTCTTTTGTTTTGTTCTTGCGCATTGCAGGAGGGTTACGGTGCGGATTCAATACGACGGATCGCCAACTCAGCGGCTGCTGCAAAATATGGATCGCCACTCGTCAATGCGTTTCGTAGCGCTGCAACCGCACTTCGATCACCAACCCGTCCAAGTGCAGTCGCCGCTTCCCTTCTGACGTCGATCGCGTTTTCTTCGTTCTGCAAGGCAGTCATTAGAGCCGGTACTCCGCTCCGACTGCCGATCTGGCCCAAAGAGCGTGCCGCTGCTCTCAGGACGAATTCGTTCTCTGCATTGCTGCTCTTCTTCTTCTTTGTTGTAGCGGTCGAAAGCTCCGGCGCCAGCAGGACTGCCAAAGGAACTACTGCGGTCTCGTCGCCAAGTTCTCCAAGGGCAACCGCGACGGCGCCTCTCACACCGCTGTCCTTCTCGATGGCCAGCAATGTCGTCAGCGGCGCAACAGCAGATTTGCTATCAGTCTGGCCCAGCGCGTAGACGGCCTCCTGACGAACGAATGGGATCTTATCCGCTAAGAGCGGTAAGAGTAGTGAGGAGCTTTCATCCGGCGATAAGGAGAGTACCGCGATGGCCGCAGCCACCCTCACGGCTACGGAAATATCAGCGAGAGCACTCGCCGCCGCTTTGGACGCTGTAGGGTGGTGAAGTGCTCCCAGGCGCATCACAGCGTCACGCCGTTCTTCTTCCTCGTTCGAACTCAATCGCTGACGTTGCTTTTCAATCTGTGCTTGTAACGCTGCCGACGATGCCCCTGCAGAATCCTGGCCGAACGTAACAACGCTCGCAGACAGACACGTGATCACCGCGAGCACGATGCTCAACCTGGTGATCGGCAACAACGGTCCAGCGACAAATTTGGTCTTGCTAAGCATGCTAAACGTAATGGTGGGAAGCTGTGGCTTTGCGCTCGGCTCGGCGCCGTACTGACTCCCATTCGAATGCCTGACGTGCCCTTCGATTCTCCGGCGCATCGGCGAGCAAAGCTACCACTTCATCCTCCCAAACTGACGGCACCATAACAGACTTACGCATCGACTCCATTATTGAAACGTAGTCAAGCACCTCATTCACCTCAATGTCCGTTAATGAATCGACCTTCAAAGCAAGCAATTGACGCTCAGTTAATCTTCTGGCCATTTCGTTGCTCCTGTTCCGGCAAACTGATGGTCCGACTATCAAAGTAGCAAACTGCCATCAGGAGATTTTAGGTGCAATGGCTTAACTGATCCCGCTAGTGCGGCCGCCACCAACAGGATTCACTACTGGGAAGCTACCAGCAAAATACTCTCTGTTCGTTCGATAGCGGAAATATACACGACCGAAACTACGGCAGGCAACGTTCAGACTGACGCCGAAAACCGCTAGTCTATTCTTGAGGCCACGCCGTGGACCGTGTCGATAATCAGAACCGCAATTGGCGGATAAACGATGAGGTCCGGGATTAAGAGGACTGTTGATGAGAGAAACATCATGTTTGTCTGCACGACCTCAACACGATGACGAAACAACAGCTGCAAGTCACTGAAGAAATCCTGAGCATGCCAGCCGATGAGCAACCCGACCCCGAGGCTAACCATGTAACCCCCAACCAGGAATGTGTAGGCGGAGAATCGAGTGTAAGGCTGTTCAGGCTGTTCTTCGCCTTTCATGATTGAAGCCTGCAGCGGCCGCGGAATGTAAGTGTAGTGCGCCAGGTATTCGCGCAAACGCGTCGCCAAATGCCAGACGCCAATCACAAACAACGTCAAAACTATTGCGCGACCTGCGTAGCTGAAGATCTCCCAAAAATGCGGGCGAATCATCGCAATGAAAAACGTCGATAGGAACAATGAGACGGTAGTAAAAACCGCACGCTGGCGCTCGCGGTTCTCTCTACGATCATGCTCCAATACTTCATCAACCAGGCGATCCCACTTTGCTTGAACTGCTAGATTTCGCGCGCGGCGCGCGTGTGGATTACTTGAGCTCAGAATCGAGTAACCTTTGTTTCGTTCGCTCAGTTGCTCGTCAAAGTGGGCTCGTTCCTGCGGATCACTCAAGATGTGGTAGGCCTTTGACAGAAGCGCAAACTCCTGCGCTGCCGCTTCTGATCCGCCGTTAACGTCTGGGTGCTTGAGCCGGGCGAGCTTGCGATAGGCAGACTTGATGGCAGATTGCGACGCTGCTCGATTGACACCTAAAACTTTGTAGTAATCAATCACGCGTTCGACTCCTTCAACATACTTCGAAACTCAGCGTCGAAGCGCTGAGGGGGTGAGTTGCCAAAATTATAGCACCACAGGCGGCCTTGCAGGCTAGTGCTCTGACGCTAGCAAACTACTCGGTTTTAGTTGAGATTCGAACGCGTAGGGTTGTTTTGTTGAGGACCAGAGGGGCGGCTCATGCGTTACCTCGAGCGGCCGTCGAGGGGGGCGAGGACTTTATTTTTTTGTGAAGTCTTGCCGTTCCCTCTGGCAATTGATTGTTCAATGTCTTATCAATTTGTGTGCCGAGGCGACGATCACCCTAGAACATTGACCAAAAATTGAAGCACTCGATTCGCGACCCGATTAAGTGTTTACTAAAAAGCACACCTCAGTCTACTAATAGGCACAGTCTGACTTTATTTCCCTCTTTCGTCAGCGTGATCGACCATCCGGATAAGCGTTCGAACTGCAATGCCGGTGGGTCCTTTCGAGCGGTAAGGTTTAGCTTCGTCTCCCCAAGCCGTACCCGCAATGTCGAGGTGTGCCCACGAAACACCATCAGCAAACTCCTTCAGAAAAGCAGCAGCCGTAATGGTGCCGGCTTTTCTGCCGCCAACATTCTTAATGTCAGCAATATCAGATTTGATCTGCCGCGAATATTCCTTGTCGAGTGGCAACTGCCAGAACTTTTCACCCACTTCCTTACCGGCAGCAATGATCTCGTCGATTAGTTCCTGATCTGTCCCCAGGACCGCCGTGTTGATGTCTCCCAGCGCAATTGAAACAGCGCCAGTAAGCGTGGCCATGTCTACGATTCGCGTAGCACCCAACTTCTTAGCGTAGGCAATCGCATCCGCGAGGATTAGCCTGCCCTCGGCATCAGTATTAATGACCTCGATGGTCTTACCAGTCATCGCGCGAACAACGTCGCCTGGCTTGGTGGCTTTGCCCGATGGCATGTTCTCAGAGCAGGGCACAACGCCTAACACTGCTATAGAAGGCTTGAGTTGGGCCACGGCCCGCATGACTCCGAGCACTGTCGCGCCACCCGTCATGTCGTACTTCATCAACTCCATGTTCTCGCCCGGCTTAAGCGAAATTCCACCCGAATCAAAAGTGATGCCCTTGCCAACGAAAGTGAGCAGTCCCTCACTACCCGCTTTCGGTTTCGCCGGTGTGTATTTTAAAACGATCAATTGCGGGGGCTCATCGGAACCGCGCGCGACGCTAAGCAACGATCCCATGCCTTCCTTTTCCATTCGGGTCTGGTCAAGGATATCGACTTCGAGGCCGAACTCCTTCGCAATATCTCGCGCACGATTGGCCATGTCGGTTGGCGTTAGATACCCACCGGGTTCGTTGGCAAGATCGCGAGTGAAGTTAACTGATTCTCCGATGATACGACCGCGCTCGGCGCCAGGCTTCGCGGCTTTCTCATCGGCTTTATCCACCACCACGACGACTCGTTGCAACTCGCGCTTTTCTTTGTCGGTGGTCCGATACTTGTCGGGCTCGAACAGCCCGGTGACCGCACCCTGAATGACATTAGAGGCAATAGTGGCAAGGTCCGAGTCCCCACGGGGAACGATGGCGATCGTTTTTGCGTTCTTCCCACGCAGGATTCTTGCCGCCGTTCCACCCAACTGAGACACCTCTGCGGCGTTGTAATCTTTGCGTTCACCCACTCCAATTAAAAGCAGACGCTCAGCTTTGATCCCTGCGACACCCACTAGATGAAGAAAAGCTGTCTCACCTTCTTTTCCCTTCATCTCCTCTGAATTAATGACGGCACTGACGAGGCCGCGCGTCAATTCATTTAACTGTTTGAAAAAGCCTTCATCCGCCTTCTCATCTTTGAAAACGGCGATCGCGATCGCATTCACATCCAGAGCTTCATAAGACGCGCTACTGACTTCTACTTCCATGAATTCATCTCTCCTCAAACCTATAATCTTATCTATCGATTACGTTCTTTTAACTGTGCCCTTGTTTCCCGTTCAATGGTGCGTTTCATTTCCGTCTCGCGTTTGTCGTACAACTTCTTACCGCGTGCGACGCCCACCTCGATCTTTATTCTGCCGCTTTTTAAGTAGACGCGTGTGGCCACAAGCGTCATACCCTGCTTCACCGCATTCTCGTCCAGCCGATCGATCTCGCGGCGGTGCAACAGGAGTTTGCGGGTCCTCAACGGTTCGTGGTTTTCGCGGTTGCCATGAGAGTAAGGGGAAATGTGAGCATTAAACAACCACGCCTCACCGTCGCGCACGGCAACGTACGATTCTTTCAATTGAATACGACCAGCCATGACGCTCTTCACCTCAGTTCCGGTAAGCGCAATCCCGGCTTCATACTTATCCGAGATGAAATACTCATGAAACGCGGCGCGGTTCGCAGCCAGTGGCTTTTCTTCTTTTCCAGTCATCCCAGATCCTGAAACTCTTCACGCAGCGGACGCATCATCAAGGCTTCAGCAGCATCCCGCGGCGATTTCGATTCATAAAGAACTGCGTGCACTTCTGATGTGATAGGCATCTCGACCGACAAGCGAGCTGCAAGCTGCTTTACCGCCAGCGTGGTTTTTATCCCTTCGGCAACTTCATGCATGCGCGCACAAATCTCTTTCAAGTCATGCCCCATTCCCAACTCAATTCCCACAAAGCGATTCCGCGAAAGCGCGCCGGTGCAAGTAAGCACCAGATCGCCAAGCCCGGCAAGCCCCATCATCGTATCTGGTTTTGCTCCCTGGCCTAACGCGAGGCGCGAGCTTTCAGCTAAACCGCGCGTGATTAGCGCCGCGCTGCTGTTTGAGCCGAAACCGAGACCGGCAACCATTCCGGCTGCAATCGCGATTACATTCTTTACCGCGCCGCCTAGCTCGGCACCGATCAGATCATCGTTGGTGTAAACGCGCAGGTTCTCAAAACTCAAGCTCGCTTGAACGATCCGACAGTTTTCTAAATCAGAACCCGCCGCAACTACTGCCGTTGGATGCCTTTCGAAAACCTCTTTGGCAAACGACGGCCCAGTGAGACAAACGTAACGTTCGCCAGGTTCGCCGCCCAGGACATCAGCCGTTACTTCAGACATGCGTTTCCCGGTCTCAATCTCGATTCCCTTTGCCCCGCCGACCAGAATCGCATTGCTGGGAAGAAGTGGTTTGGCGTGGGTGAGGACATCGCGCATTGCGTGAGAAGGAGTTGCCAGGATTACGAGGTCAGCTCCCTCCAATGCTTTCTTGAAATACGCAGTCGCGACGATTGTTTCGGAGAGTGGAGCATCTTTCAGATAGCTTGAGTTAGTGTGCTGTGTGTTAATTGAGTTGACGATGTCCGCGTTTCGCGACCAGAGTCGGACCTCGTGGCCTGCCCGCGCGGCCAGCTCCGCCAAAGCCGTTCCCCAACTCCCCGCGCCAATCACAGCAATGCGTTTCATATTCAAATTTCACCTGCTAGTGACGCCATCAGCGCCTGCGCACGACGGGCAATGAAGTCAGTGCCACCGGCGCAATAGACTGTGCGAAAACTAAAGCAGAGTGGCATGAAGTCAGTACCGTAGCGCAGTACCGTCGGGTTCGGCTCACCGCATCTCAACTCCTGGTGATTTTAGAATAGCTCACTAGATACCCCTTGACCGTAGATTCGTGGTTCGAATCGTAGACCCGACGCTACGGCGTTGCGGTACTGACTTCATGCCACTCCGTTATAGTTTTCGCACAGCCGCTACCGCGCGGCGATACTGACTTCATGTCGCCAATCTTGATTCAACCAGGCAAACTGGGATCAACAACCTCATCTGAACCGATTCTCAGTACCATTCATCAAACGCGCGATATTCTGTCGATGCGCAAAGACGATCAGAAGCGCACCCGCCACTGCAACTGTCAGCAGCGACGGAAAATCAGGCAACTGGCTAAAAAACTCATGTCGCAGCAGAACCAGAACGGGTATCGCGAGTGCTGCGACGATGGAACCCAGCGAAACGTAGCTAGTCAGGAAAACTACAATCAGAAATAACAAACCCGCGATAGCCAGGACGCCAGGCATTAACGCGAGAAACACTCCAACACCGGTCGCGACTCCCTTGCCGCCGCGAAATCCCAACCACACTGGAAAGACGTGGCCCAGCATTACTGCTACGGACGCTGCAGCTATCCACCATTCTGATTGCGGACTCGCATCAACTAACCACTTTGCAAGCAAGACCGCGGCTGCGCCTTTCAATGCGTCGAGCAACAACGTCACCACTCCGGCTGCTTTCCCCGCTCGACGCGAAACGTTCGTCGCGCCTGTGCCGCCTGACCCAGTCGCACGAATGTCCGCACCCATCCTCAAACGGACGATGAGATAACCGAAAGGGATCGAGCCCAGCAGATAGGCCAGAAGCACGGCTAGTGCTGGCTTCATTTACATACCCCGCACAGGATTCTGGGCCAAGGTTCGAGGGACGTGAGATGATACAAGGTGGCCAAATGCTCGACAAGTTCGCTGCTTTAAGGTAGTGGAGTGGAGTGCGATTGAGCAACTGGTTTGATGCTTGAATGGCTGCTGCAACTACGGATTTGAACTACCCCGCACGTCGCCGATCTGTTTTTCGGCGTCTTCGTATGCCTTTATCAACTGCTCCATCGTAAAGTCGGGTTCTTGCTCAAAACGCATTATCGCTGCGTTCAGCAGTCTCCAGGCATTCCTGAAGTTGTTAGCTTTATCGCCAAGTGAAACTGCCGAGACGGCGCCAATTGCGATGGCGGCAACAATTGCCAAAGGGTTTGGGATCCCATGAAAATCTTTGAGGATTCCTGCGGACGCGAGAATTGATGATGCCGTCGCTAACATTAAGAGCGAGATATGAATCGTCCGAAAAAGACGAGCTTGCTGGGTCCAGGATCGATGGATCTTAGCTATGCGATCGGGGACAGTTCGCTTGGGGTGGATAGGTTCCATCTTTAAGCATCCTCGCCAAATGTCAGTGGTAGTACACGGTGAAACCACGCGCTTATATCACTAAATTCGTTGGACGAGGAAAGGGTAACGGGAGGTAGGTAGTGATGCAGTTTGAGGTCTGTAAATGAATGCGGCGTAAAAGTCATGAGGTCAGTACCACCTCGCGGTAGCGGGTGGGGTGCACCAACGCGTTCTTCGG
>JANNON010000567.1:0-11285 GCA_031399105.1 Blastocatellia bacterium
GCTCGTCGAGCACGGCTTCCCAGATCGAGGCGCACAGCGCGAACTGATCGCTCTTCTTCGTCGCGGTGTCGCCGTGCAGCTGCTCGGGAGACATGTAGAGCGGCGTGCCCATGATGGTGCCCACTCTCGTCAGCTCAGCCCCCATCGAAGTTCCAGCCGCAGTGTGCGTTTGAGACATGAATGGTTGCGTGGCTTGCTCGAACAAGAGCGTCCGATCGTCATCGCCTAAAGATTCACTCGCTGTGCTTCCCCCAGCTGCGGGGGCTGGATTCAGGCCTGGTTGAGTGTTGGCCGACGAATCGACGATCTGTGGCTTTTGAGCCTCCCCATCTGTCTCGTAAACGTGGCTGACGGCGCTTTTCACACTAGTGTCTGTTGAGTAGATCACTGTGTTGGACTCGGATTGATTGCCACTGATGTTGCTTGAGGGAATGGTGTTTGGTACACCAAGCATCACCGTCGCGGCCTCGTGGTTTCCCTCTGGATGAGTTTGTGACGAACCTGCTCTTGTCTTGCCACCGCCGGCGCCTTCCGGCAATGCGCCAGGTTGGTCGGTAATTGTCGCAGCCCCGGCCTCGCCAAGTTTGGCAATTCCGAAGTCCAGAACTTTCACCCGATAACCACCGAGGCGATTGGGCTCGAGCCAAATATTCTCTGGTTTGAGATCACGATGGATGATTCCCTGTAGGTGGGCTTCGTGGACAGCCGAGCAAACCTGTTCAAGAATATCGACCACCCAATCCAGAGGCAGCCGCTCTTCTTCGCGCAGCACATCGCCGAGCGTGCAGCCATCGAGGTATTCCATCACGAGGTAAGCGACGGGCTCACCATCGGCCTCGGCAAAACCAAAGTCGGTGACGTCCACTACATTTGGATGACGCAGCCGGCCGGCAGCTCGTGCTTCGCGTTTGAACCGCTCTACAAACTCGTCGTTGCGCATAAACTGAGGCGTGATCAGCTTGAGCGCGACATAGCGTTCCGTACCGAGATGCGTGGCGAGATAGACCGCGCCCATGCCACCCTGACCGAGCAGCCGCTCCAAGCGGTACTTGCTGTCGAGAATCTGACCGACGTAGTTTTGTAAACCGGACATAAGCTAAAACCTATACGCAGATTACAGAGGTATACAGCAGACCCGACACCACCCTGAGTTGTCCGTAGTCCGTAGTCAGTTGTCAGTTGTTTCTGTTGCTAAGGATGGAGGAGTCGTCCATCGTAAGCATTCAACAGCGAGTCGAAGACAACTGACAACGGACTCCTGACAACTGACTCCTGACAACTGACCTCCTACGGTACTGACCTCGTTTGATTCCGACCCCTCATCGTACCGCGGCATCTGTGGCTTCGGTGCTTCAACTCGTTTCCAGCGGTTCTGACTTTCTTCCTGTCAGCGCCGCAATCGCATTCACGAGTTCTGCCGGTTCAATTGGCTTCGGAAGATGAGTTTGAAATCCTTCCGCAAATGCGCGCTCACGATCTTTCGCAGTCGCATAGCCAGTCAAGGCGATCGCGGGGATTGAGCCGCCACGCTCAGCCGGGAGCTTACGAATCTTTCGAATCAGTTCAAAGCCATCCTGATCCGGCATACCGATATCGCTGATCAGCACATCGGCAGATTCAAGTGCGATGGTCGACATCGCTTCGTCCGCAGTGCCCACGGCTAACACTTCGGCACCCTGGCGCTTGAGCATCATGCTCACCAAAGTACGCGAGTCTGCGTCGTCTTCAACCACGAGCACGCGCAGGCCCTCGAGTTGGTTTCTCGCCGATCGCGGTTTGCTTCGCTGGATCTCTTTCCAGCGGGAGCGCAAATCATCGAGGGATCCGTTATCAGACTGAAGCGCAGGTACTGGCAAATCGACCTTAAAGCTGGCGCCCCGGCCAGGGCCGCCACTTTCGGCGCTGATTGTTCCGCCATGTAGTTCCACCAGATGGCGCGCCACTGCGAGACCCAGGCCCAGACCTCCGTGCCGACGCGCAATCGAACCTTCCGCCTGCCGAAACCGGTCGAACACATACGGCAGGAATTCAGGCGTAATTCCCTCGCCCGTATCGGTGACCAGCAATCGCGCGTATTGCTCATCGGAATCGATCGCGACGGAAACGCTGCCATTGCGAGGCGTAAACTTGATCGCATTGAGTAGCAAATTCCAAACAACCTGACGCAGGCGATTTGGATCGCCGTTTATTAATGGAGTCTCATTTTCGAGCACGATCTGGAGGCGAACACCTTTTGCCTGAGCGACGGGGCGCACTGCTTCACCTACAGCCTCAACAGTTGCAGCCAGATCGACCGGGCGAAGTTCCAAATTCAAATTGCCGGTAATGATCCGAGACACATCGAGCAAGTCGTCTATGAGGCGGGCCTGAGCTCTCGCATTGCGTTCGATGATCTCGAGGGCGCTCGGAAATTCAGCCTGAGGCACATCGCCCGAACGCATTAACGACGACCAGCCCAGCACGGCCGTGAGCGGCGTCCGCAGCTCATGCGACAGCGTCGCGAGGAACTCGTCCTTCAACCGATCCGCGTCTTCCGCGTGCTTGCGGGCCACCCGTTCACGCACAAACAAAGCAGCGCGCTCATCCTCGGCAATTTTCCTGGCAGTTACGTTCTGCACGAGCGATAGCACGGACACGAGCTTTCCGTGTTCATCGTTGAGCACCGAGTTGTACCACTCGCAGTGAAGCACTTCGCCAGCGCGCGTGTAGTTGCGATTGAACAAGACGCCCTGACGCTCGACTCCCTGACGCTGCCTGTCCGTCACCTGCAGAACCGAATCGACGTCTTCCGTAAAGACAAACTTCCAATCGCTCACGTGCTTGCCCAGAACATCGTCAGCGCTCCACCCAAATAGCCTTTCCGCTGCTTCGGACCAACGTGAGACGCGAAAGTCGCTGTCCCATTCGATCACCGCGAGCGGTGAGTTTTCGACGTGAAAGGTAAGCCGCTGATGTTCCGTACGTGCGGCGTCTTCTGCGAGTTTCTGTTGGGTGATGTCGCGGATTATTCCAATGCCGCCAATTATTTCGTCACCAACTATGAGCGGGAAGTAACGACCCTCGAAGAAACCATTCCGCGAAGTCTCGGGAATGGTGTAAGGGCGAGGACTGGCAATGACTGTCTTTCCAGCCAAGGCTTCGTGATAGTCCTTGTCGACGCCAATCTTTTTGAGGAAGGGAAAGATCTCGAACGCATTCCGTCCAATTACGTTTTCACGGCTGAGCCCCGAAATGCGCTCCATAGCACGGTTGAAGGCAATGAAAGTACAGTCACGATCAAACGCGTGAATGCCATCGACGCTCGCGTCGAGCAAGATTTCAAGAAGGGGGAAAGCAGTGTCTGGTTTCAAGGTCGAATAGCTTCAAGTTTCGAGTTTCGAGTTTTGCTTTTAGCTTGAGTTCCGATGTCTAAATCTAGACTCGCAAGAACAACTCGGAACTCGAAACTCGAAACTAGAAACTCTCCTCTTATTGCCACATCGCACGAACCAAAGTCCTCTGGACCACGCGATCAGGAATGCCTTCGAGAATCAAAACGCGGCTGCCGCGAAGCTCAATCACCACCCCGCCTTCCCCGGTTCGCCAGGCAAGGAACTCAGCAGTGGGCGATCCGGGTGGAACGGGGGTTTCCGCTTTGGCGTTTGGGTAACGCAGCCTCGTCCGCTTTACGTAAGCATCAAAAAACTGTCGTGCGTCTTCCGGCGTGTCCCAGGCTGACAACTGCGCCATAAAGACCTGCCTTGGATCCACGCCCTGGTAGACCACGTACCGATCTCCCGCCCAACCGGCGGCGGCGCGCTTCGAATCCGCCGGAGTATTCAAAAACTGATCGAGGATCAAATAGTAAGACCATTCACCATTTACATCGTACTGGAGCTTTTTCCAGTCATTCCCAAGCATACCGCGGACCTCGGGCAGAGAGATCTTCAACGGAACTTCATATGAAAAGTACTTTTCCGGATGGATGATCTGTTCGGACGACAACGGCAATTTGCGGTACGCGGCAGACACCTTCTCCCATCCACCGGTGCGGAAAAGTTTAGTCGCCCATTCAAGTCCGCGCTCGTAAGGAAATAACAACGACTCTCGCAGCACCCGCGGCGCCTTATCTAACTGCTCGGTCGAGTTGTTGGCTCCCTGCATCGAGCGAATGAACGCGAGCGCCACCAACGGATTTTTCGCCAGATACTGCAGCATCGTGAGCGAGGCGTCGCCTTCGATAAGCGCATGTGCTGCAAGTTCGGCGTCCGAATCGCCCTTGGGCCACTTCTCGAATCGCTTCAAATTGAAATGCTGGTCTTGCAGGGCGTGTGCGAGCTCATGGGCCATGACTGGTTTTTGACCTTCCAGCTCAATCCAGTCGGCTAAATAAAAATGCCGTGCGGTTGTATCGTAGTAGGCGGCAACTTGCTCGGTCAGCAACTTGATGAAGAACGGACGAAACTGAAAATCTGACGGTACCAGACCGAGTTTCTTTAACGACACCTCCGTTGCGTGCATCTCGGCTGGGGTGGTTTGAGAATCGAGATTCCGGGTCAACATGCGCTCGATATCGGCGCGAGTTTGTGAGCCACTCTTCACTTCTCGGAGGATTGGCAGTTGTCTGATTTCGCTGGTCTCGGTCAACACAGCCGCAGTGGTGGCGACAATCGCCGCATTGCGAGCGGCGCTCGCTGTCGCACTGGCACCTTGCGGTTCGCGGGCGGCATAAGAGCTCCCCAGCATGAGTGTGGCAATTGAAATAGAGAGCGTCAGGATCAGGACCAGCCGCCGGCGCTTTTGCTTTGACATCTTCAGGGTTTCACTCTTATAGTCCGCTAAACGTTCAACCAGCATTCTCGCACTATCAATCTCTCTGCAGGAGAGTTTGGAGGCATAAGGTTCAGATGACAAGTCCAGCACCGGAAGAGGTTTTCGGCGAATGGCACGAAACGCTGCAACGCGTTCGCTATTCCGAAACGGACAAGATGGGCATCGTCTATTATGCCAACTACCTGGTTTGGTTCGAAATTGGCCGGGCAGAGTTTTGCCGAGCGCGCGGTCTTTCCTACAGCAATATGGAGACGGTTGAGGATGCCTTCCTCGTGGTGGCCGAAAGCTATTGCCGTTATAAAGCACCTGCCTATTACGACGATGAGATCTTGATTCGCACGCACATTACCGAGTTACGCCGGCGTTCACTTCGATTTGGCTACGAGATAATTCGTGCAGCGGATGGTCAGGTCATCGCTGAAGGAGAGACCGGTCACGTGGTAACTGACTCGAGCGGCCACGTTCGTTCGTTTCCTGAAGGTTACGCACAACGCCTGCTGGCGCCACCCATCCTGAAATCGCAATCTTCAGGTCCAGCAGTGCCTTCTGAAAGCGGCCCCGCGTAAGAGAAGAGCATTAGCCGCGGATTCACGCGGATAAGACGGATCAGAAGTAAAACACCCTCAACAATCACACGCGAACTTTTGATCACTGATTGCTTGTTAAAAGACGCGTAAGATCTGCCATCTTCCTTCTGATCTGCGTCATCCGCGTAAATCCGCGGCTAACTTTTCTTACGGCTCATGTGGCAAACTCAGTCTCTCAATACTGCGCGCATGCCCGGTCTGCTCGTCGATATCCATTACCGCCGCACAGACTCTTACTGATCCCGACGCGTGACCTGCTCTACCAGCAGTGGCTGAAGTGAATCGGGCGATGACGTCAGTCTTATCCATGCCAATCACACCAGCATAGCTTCCGGTCATCCCAATATCAGTCAGATAAGCGGTGCCGCCTGGCAGAATCCGCTCGTCGGCAGTCTGCACATGTGTGTGGGTGCCCACCACAGCCGACACTCGACCATCGAGGAACCATCCCATTGCAACTTTTTCAGAGGTAGCTTCCGCATGCATATCAACTATTCGAACTTTCGTCTCCGGAGACAGCGGGCGCAAAAGATCGTTAACAATGCGGAAGGGATCATCGGCAGGCGGCATGAAAACTCTGCCCATCAAGCTCATCACCGCCACACCAACGCCGTTAACCGCTCCGGTCCAAATGCCGCTGCCGGGAGTTCCCGGCGGATAGTTCGCGGGGCGCAATAATCGCGGTTGTTTGTCGATATACGTCACAGCTTCGCGTTTGTCGAAGATGTGATTACCCGAAGTCATCACGTCGATGCCGGCCGCGAAGAGTTCCTCCGCCAGCGAAGGCGTAATCGAAAAACCGCCCGCAACATTTTCCGCGTTCATGATCGCCAAATCGATGCCATGCTGCTCGCGGAGATCCTGGATGCGTTCGAGCACTGCCACCCGCCCGGGCTTGGCCACTACATCGCCGATGGTGAGTATTTTCATTCGTCGATTTACTCGCAGTGCGTTCAGTATTCAGCCGCTGATAAACGCGGATCGTACGGATCTGAGAATGCGTGAATTCTCTGTAGACAATGGGTCTTTCAGATCCGCGTTATCTGCATTCATCCGCTAAAATTCATGGCTACGTTATTTTTTCGGGGAACAAAATAGAAAAGCCGTAAACCGATCCGCAAATTGTTCACAGAAACCGCAGTTCCTATTTACGATTAACGATTACGATTTACGACTGGTGGAGGGAGATCCGCGTTGGTCGTTCCGAAGCCGTAATTGAACCTGCATATACAGGTGGGTGACCTTTTGTCTACCACAGCCGTTAGCAAATCTTAACGATGAAGAGTTGCACTGGCTAACGTGGCGTCGGTCTCCCAATTTAACGGCGTTGGCTCAATCATCGTAACTCGGTCACGGGCCCCGCAGATTATTTCCCTCCGCCGAGACGCATACTAGCACAACGCTTCCGTCGCGCGAAAGCAACTTATTTCACGACGAAAGGCAGGGCCTTTGGAGTGCGCTGACTCGTCAGCGCTTTTCAATGCGAGTTAGCTTTCGATGCCCGGCTTCGTCTAACGAACATTAAAAAGCGCCGACCAGTCGGCGCACTCCAAAGGCTCCGCCTCAGCTATACCGCACGAAAGTTGTTTGGATTGATTGGAAAGGACTAACCCAGCGAGATCTTCCCAGCGCCACCCTGCTCCTGCTCGACACTACTGCGAACCTTGAGCAATTTATCCAGCATTTCGGCGCATTCTCCACTGCGAGTCGCCAATTGAGCGTCGGCTTGCTCGTGCAGATGTTTTAGACGGTGCAACTCGTCAGCTACGTGAAGTGCCGCAAGAATCGCAACCTTGAGTGAATCGACTGTCAGAGTACCGGAAGAAATTTCGCGCATCCGACTATCAACAAACTCTGCCAGCTGAATGATGTATTCCGTATCACCATCCGAACGGATGTTGTAGGTTTGATTGTAAATCTCAACTCTTATGGTAGGGGTGGTCGTGGTGGACTCCATCGTGCTCTTGCCGAGAAGCTGGCTGATTCCAGTCGTCATCTAAGCTCCTCCGCCATTTCCGGATCAAGAGCGGCAACGGCGTCGAGCATTGCTTCAACCTTCATGCGAATCGTATCACGCTCGGCCAGAAGTTTTTCAACCTGGCTCTCTAACCGCTCTTTCTCATTCAGCACATTGCCAATGTCGCGACGCATCAAGGCCAACTCTTTTTCAAGACTCTCTTTTTCCTGGCGCAGAGTCTTAGTCAGTTCAATCGTGCGGTAAATCTTATCTTCGAGATGTGAAAATTTTTCCAGACCTGAAAGAGCGACCATTGCAATCTCCGTGGATTTGTATCGGGCTCGAGCGTTTGGATTATGCGACTTCACGCCTGCAAGCGCAAGACTCATTTCGCAACCGATGACGATTTATTTTTTAATGCTGTTCGGCTTGCAGTTCCTGCACCAGGGCGGCCACCAGAGCACGCTGGCTAGCTTCAACTTCTTCGTCTCGCAAGGTGCGATCGTCGGCGCGATATTCGACTCGCAAACTGATGGAACGCTTCCCTTCCGGAATGTTCGGGCCCTCGTAAGTTCCGACAAACTTTGCGCCTCGGTATTCTGCCAGCGCTAGTTTCTCAATCACACCAACGATCTCGTCGAGCGTCACCTGTCGATCCAGCAGCAGCGTGACATCGCGACTGACTAAGGGATAACGCGGTAACGGTCGGTACTGGACATCGCGCTCGGCAGAGGAGATCAACCTGGTGAGATCGAGTTCGGCGACGAAAACTGGTTGGCGAAACTTGTAGGCGGCCGCAACCGATTCCGCGAGCCGTCCGATCGATCCGATCGCTTCGCCGTTGCCAAGTGTGAGTTGAGCGGATTGTCCCGGCCGCAAGTGCTTCGCACTTGCTTCAGAGAATTTCAGCGGCAGAACTTTCATCGCATCGATTGCGGTCTCTAAAGCTCCCTTGAGATCTAAGAAATCGATCTCCCTGGACGCACCCGCTCGTCCTTCTTCTGTTGCTCCTCCCGTTATCACCAGACCCAGCGCTTCGCATTCTTGCGGCAGTTCACCGGCGGCGGAATTTGCAAAAACACGACCGGTTTCGAACAAGCGGACATCCCGATTGCCGTGATTCAGGTTGTGGCGGACGGATTCCAGCAAACCCGTCAGCAGCGTCGGACGCATGCGATCCGAGCCCTCTATAATTGGGTTTCGCAGACTCACGAAGGGTTCGTTCGAACGCCAGAGTGTGTTGAGCAGAGTGTCATTCGAGAAGGCCGGAATCAACTCAAAAGCTGCCGCAGATTCCGCTTCGATGAAACTGAAATTGATAGCTTCATCAAACCCGCTGGTGGCGAACGCTCGCCGCATCGCGCGACGTTTCAGTTCGGCCGGTTGATACTCGCCAGCCATGCTGGAAGGCGGCAGTTCGGAACCGATCTTGTCGTAACCAGCATGACGAACAATTTCTTCCACAAGATCTTCTTCGCGCGTAGCGTCTATTCGCCATGTCGGAGCGATGAAGCTTTTCCGGCCGGCCTGCACTGTTCCCCCTTCGACAAAACCGAGCGCCAACAGAATCCGCGTCATTTCAGGTTCAGCAACATCAACCGATGTCAGCGCCTTCACGCGAGCGGGCCTGAACGGAATCCGCGCCGCCGTGATTGGGCTCGGATAGGCGTCGATGGCATTCTCAGTAGCTACGCCTCCCGCTATCTCGCAAATTAAGTCGACGCACCGCGTTTGAGCTACGAGCACATTCGCGCAATCAGCGCCACGTTCGAAACGCCGAGATGCCTCGGTGTCCATTCCGAGTGCGCGTGCAGTGCGCCGCACCGAATCGGGATCAAAGCAAGCGCTTTCGATCAGAACATCGACGGTTGCATTCGAAATCTCGGAATCTTCGCCACCCATGATGCCCGCCAGCGCTACTGCCTCAGCCGCGTCGGCAATCACAAGCATCTCGTTTGTAAGAGTTCTTTCAACTCCATCGAGCGTCTTAAGCTTTTCTCCGCTTCGTGCCCGGCGTACAACAATCCGCTGCTCTTTCAGTTTCGCGAAGTCGAATGCGTGCAGCGGCTGGCCCAGCTCATGTAGGACATAATTAGTAATGTCTGCCACGTTGTTGATTGGTCGTTGACCGATCTCTTCAAGACGCTTAACCAGCCAATCTGGAGACGGGGCAATCTTTACTCCACGAATAAGCCGCGCGGTGTAGCGCGGACAAAGACTGGGATCGAGAATCTCAACTGCGGTGAACTCTTCCGCGAGGCCTTGTGTGGCCGCTGTTTTACCTTGAGGAAGTTGGACGGCGCCGGATTCGATCACAGCGACTTCGCGTCCGATACCTACATGTGAGAGACAGTCAGGACGGTTCGAGGGCACTTCGACATCCAGTACGTAGTCGCCATTGCTTTCCCCGACGGCATCGATTGCCAGGCCCACCATCGTCAAACGCTCGCGCAATTCCTCGGGCGTAAGTTTGGTGTCGGTAAGCTCGCGAAGCCAGTTGTAACTAATCAACATAAGGAAGTGGGTAGATGTTGGATGTCAGATGTTGGTCCTTGTCCGTAGTCAGTTGTCCTTGTCCGTAGTCAGTTGTCCGTTGTTGCGTTATCAGCAAGCACCGCTCTTGGAAGCGTGCACCTCCGAAAGAAATACAACTGACAACGGACAACGGACCACTGACTACTGACCACCGACCTTCTCTAATCGAACTGCTGTAAAAACCTAACATCATTCTCGAAAAGCAGCCGAATGTCGTCGAGGTTGTACATAAGAGCAGCCATGCGATCGATGCCCAAACCAAACGCAAAGCCGGAAAACTCTTCAGGATCGACGCCGGCGGCCTTCAGGACATTGGGATGCACCATTCCCGATCCACCCAGCTCGATCCAACCTGAGTTCTTGCAAATGCGACAGCCCGTCCCACCACATTTGAAACAAGTGAAATCAAACTCGGCACTCGGTTCAGTAAAAGGAAAATATGACGGACGAAAACGAGTAATAGTTTCGGGTCCGTACATGCGTCGCAGAAACTCCCCGACCGTCCCTTTCAAATGTGCCATCGTGATGCCGCGATCCACACAGAGACCTTCCACCTGAAAGAACATCGGGTTGTGAGTGGGATCCGGAGTGTCGCGACGAAAAACACGACCCGGCGCGATCATCCTCACCGGCGCACCGCGACGCTGCATCGCATGAATCTGCACCGTAGAAGTTTGTGAACGTAAGGCAAAGCCCTCAGTTGTATAGAACGTATCCTGAGGTGCTCGTGCTGGATGGTTCGCCGGAATGTTCAGGGCATCGAAGTTATAGAAATCCGTTTCGATCTCGCGGTCGTCTTCGATGGCATAACCCAGGGAAACGAAGATGTCTTCGATTCGTTCCCGCAACAGAGTGATGGGATGGAGATGACCACGGGGAGGTCGTTTGCCGGGCAGCGTTACGTCGATACTCTCTCGTTTGGTGCGAGCGGCCTCGATAATACTCTTGAGACTTAACTCAGCCTGGCTAAGCTGCTCGAGAATTTCCGCCTCCGCCTTCTGTACGCGCTGGCCAAACTCCGCGCGCTCTTCAGCAGGCACGCGACCGATCAATTTTTTCGCACCCGCGATGGCACTCTTTTTTCCGAGATGCCGCGTGCGCAACTCGCTCAACGCGCGAGCTTCCGCCTCCGCGTCGTTCAAGCCGATCGCTTTAGCGTCGGAAGGCTGCGAAAAGCGGGCAAAGCGTTCGAACTCTCGCTCGAACGCTTTGCTTGCAGCTTCAATCTCAACTTTTGGGTCTTGCTGGTTTTGATTATCTGCCATGCAATCAGTAAGCGGCGCTTAAGCGGCCGCTTGTTCTCGTTGTTCGCCGTCCAATGCGGTCTTGGCTTGCGCGGCAACTGCGGTAAACGCCTCAGGCTGCTTCGCTGCAAGATCGGCGAGCACCTTGCG
>JANNON010000636.1:0-4572 GCA_031399105.1 Blastocatellia bacterium
GGCCAAAAGAACCCTTTCAATCCATCTTTCCAGCGTCTTGGCACAATATGCACATGTAAATGCGGAACGCTCTGACTGATGCGATTGTTCATCGCGACAAAAGTTCCTTCCGCTGTCATTGCCTTTTCCACCGCGCGAACCAGTTTCTGTGCGTTCTGAAAATATGGGCCAACCAGCTCAACCGGAAGATCCGTCAGCACTTCGTAATGATGTTTTGGAACGAGCAAGACGTGACCGTGAAAAACCGGGCGGTGATCCAGAAACGCGAGTGAGATCTCATCTTCAAAAACTACTTCAGCCTGTATCTCCCCAGCGATCACACGACAGAAGATGCATGTGGACGTAACCATAACTCTGTTAGTGCGCTCCAAAACAATTCTCTTGAACTCCCTTCGATTCTAGTAGTATTCACGCCGTGAGCACAGCAATCGAAATCGACTTCCAATCAGTAATGACCGAGCTCGAGCGGTTCGGTTTTTTGCTCGAGTCAGATCCGCTGCTCCCGAGTGTTTGCTCGCTACTCGCGGGAGAGCCCATGCGTGGCTCATGGTGGTCGCATCCAAAGGCGCAGGTCATCTTCCAGGTGAACGAACTGCTCGAAGATCATCCCGATGTGCTGATCACGAAACTGATCTCGGGGAAAGTGACTTTCGTGCATAGGGCTCTTTGGCCGGAAGTATTCGCCGTCGGAAACGCGCACGACGCGTGGCAATTAAAAGGGCTGTCAAAAGCCGCAAAGGATCTGCTTGAAATTGTCGAAGCCAAAGATTCCGTTAGAACCGATTCCCTGGTCACTTCTAACAAGGCAAAAGTTGGCGATGCTGCGCGCGAACTGGAAAAGCGATTGCTGGTGGTCGCGAATCAGGTTCACACGGAAACGGGAGCGCACGCGAAAGTCCTTGAGAGGTGGGGCCATTGGCGTCGCAGAGTAAAGTTGAGGAAACGAAAGATTGCGGCGCTAGAAGGAATGAAATGCCTGGAAGATCGATTGACACGCATTAACGCTGAATATCATGCAAAGGCGTCGCTGCCCTGGCAATAGCCCAGTTTGGTCTTGGGTCTTAGGACTTTGGTCTTTGCACTTCTCACCAAGAATCAATTGTTCTTAAACGAGGCTCGAACCAGAGAAATCAAAGAACAAAGAACAAAGAACAAAGACCAAAGTCCAGGACCCAAGACCATAAATCGAATTTGCACTTGAGCTATCTAATCAAACCGGCCTTACAGCTTTCTGAAACGCTTTGGTGTTCAAAGTATTCAGCACCTCTTTCCGCCGCACCCAGCCGCGGCGCGCGATGCCGATTCCGTGTCTTACATTATTCAGAGCGCCGGCAGAGTGCGCGTCGACTGAAATCACAAACTTGATCTTTCGTTTGCGCGCTTCACGGATCCAACGCGGCTCCATATCAAGCCGGTAGGGATCGCCGTTAATTTCAACTGCCGCGCGCGACTCAGCAATCGCATCGAGAATCTTCTCGACATCGCACTCAAATGGTGGACGTCGTTCGATCAAGCGGCCTAACGCGTGTCCCCAGATTTTGAAGACTGGCTGGCGCATCGCAGTCAACACTCGTTTGGTCATTTTTTGCGAGTCCATTTTGTAGCGCGAGTGGACGCTCGCGACAATAATGTCGAACTGCTCCAGAATTTGATCCGGATAATCCAGCGAGCCATCGGCAAGAATGTCTGACTCTGTCCCCTTTAGTAGTTTTACCTCCACCCGTTCCTGCACTTCGTCAATTTCGTCCCATTGTTGTTTCAGTCGATCGACGGTTACGCCACCGGCATAAAACGCAGTAGGTGAATGATCCGTGATAGTCAGATATTTCATCCCCATTGCATCGGCTGCCTGGGCCATCTCTGCGACCGTATTCACGCCGTCTGAATAGGTCGTGTGACAGTGCACCATTCCCTGCACGTCTTCCAGCGTGATGAGATCTTCCGGAAGCTTGCCGGCGAGCGCCGCTTCAATCTCGCCTTCATTCTCACGAAGTTCCGGAGGGACGAACTGCATTTCCAGGCGGCTGTAGATTTCTTCTTCTGACTTGATGACAGCCGGAACAGCCTTCTTCGACACCGAAAGCAATTCAAAATCGCTCGTGTTTAGAATCAAACGCTTCTTCTCAGCGATCTCGCGCAGTCGATCAACGTGCGCCGGCGCTCCGGTTTCGCTCACCAAAGCAACCGGGTAACGCTCTTTCTCGGTGACCGTGAGTGCGACCATCGCGCCTTCCAATAATTCAACCACGCAGCGATTCTCGTCACGTTGATCGGTACGCACGATTAAGGGAAAGCTCAGAAAGTGATCGATGAGCTTTCGCGGGTTACTGGCAGCGGCTACGATCCGAATCGTCCCCACAGTCTCTTTCCGGCGGCGCAACGATCCGGCGGCGGTTGCATCCTTACATACGCGGGACGTCTGCAAGTATTCAATGATCGGGCCGGCGATTCTCTCGGCGTGATGAATATGAATCCGTTTGCTTACGCTTGCCCGCTTGCTGTGGTTCTTCAGGGCTTCGAGCAGCGTCTGTTCAGTTCGCGCACCAAAGCCTTTCAACCCCCTGATCTTGCCGGCTTCTGCTGCGGTTTGCAGTTCTTCGAGCGAACCGATGCCGAGCGATTCGTGAAGCTGTCGAATCTTTGCCAAGGTCAATCCCGGAACTGCCGACAGCTCGAGCACGCCCGGCGGAAACTCTTTCCTCAATCCCTCCAGCACGGAAGAAGAGCCGGTCAGGTGAAGTTGTTTGATCTGCGAAGCGAGCGCCTGTCCGATACCACGAATGTCGGTGAGTTGGTCTTGCGCGACGACTTCGCCGATATCGCCAGAATATGCACCGACAGCTCGCGCTCCCCCGCGATACGCACGAGCCTTGAAGCGATTCTCACCGCCTTTTAGTTCCTGCAGACTCGCAATCTCCTGCAACGCCGCAGCGATTCCAAATTTATCCAGCAAGCTAAACCTCCAATGTCACTAAAGCTTACGCCGATTCTTTCACAATTCGGTTATGGCGGTTGCCTTTAACGCTGTAAACTCAAACTACCGCAATCTACAAAGAGGAAACCGATGGCCATAGCAACCATAAATCCTACTACGGGTGAAACTCTGAAAACTTTCGCGCCGTTGAGCGATGAAGAGATCGAGGTAAAGCTGCAGCAAGCGGCCGATACTTTTCGTTCTTACAAACTGACGACGCTGGCTGAGCGCGAACGCAAGATGAACCACGCCGCCGAAGTGCTGGTTTCAGATAAACAGGAACTGGCGCGGCTAATGACACTTGAGATGGGCAAGCCCATCAAGGCCGCGATTGGTGAAATTGAAAAGTGTGCCCTGGTCTGTCGTTATTACGCGGAGAACGCTAAGCATCATCTGGCCGATCAGATTGTTGAAACGAACGCGACCAGAAGCTATGTACATTTTCAACCGCTTGGTCCAGTACTCGCGGTCATGCCCTGGAATTTTCCATTCTGGCAAGTGTTTCGCTTTGCAGCTCCCGCATTGATGGCCGGGAACGTCGGTTTGCTGAAACACTCTTCAAATGTGCCGCAGTGTGCGTTAGCGATCGAGGACGTTTTTCGAAAAGCAGGTTTTCCCTTAGGCGCATTTCAAACGCTGCTAATCGGCCCTGAAAAAGTGCCAGGCATCATTGAAGATCGAAGAGTGGTCGCCGCCACGTTGACTGGCAGCGAACCCGCAGGTCGTAGCGTTGCCGGCATTGCCGGAAAAGAGATCAAGAAGACAGTGCTGGAACTCGGCGGCAGCGATCCGTTTATCGTGATGCCTTCAGCAAATCTGGCGGCTGCGATCGAGACCGGCGTAAAAGCGCGCACGATCAACAACGGGCAATCATGCATTGCTGCGAAACGCTTCATCATTTCCAGTGAGATCTATGAAGATTTTGAAACAGGATTCGTGGCTGGAATGAAGGCCTTGCGAGTTGGCGATCCTCTGGACGAGGTAACGGAGATTGGCCCACTAGCGACAGAGCAGATTCGTGAAGACCTGGCAGGGCAGGTGAACAAATCGGTGGCTGCCGGCGCTCGTCTACTAACCGGTGGAAAGCGAATCGATGGGCCGGGAAACTTTTACGAGCCGACCGTGCTGGCGGGAATTCCACCTGACGCACCAGCATACTGCGACGAAGTGTTCGGTCCAGTGGCGCTACTCTTTCGCGTGAATAACATCGACGAAGCGATCGCGCTTGCGAATGACTCGCCTTTTGGTCTCGGCGCATCAGCGTGGACTCATGACAACGAGGAACGTACGCGCTTCATAACGGAGCTCGAAGCCGGTTGTGTATTCATCAACGGAATGGTTGCGTCAGATCCGCGATTGCCGTTCGGTGGAATCAAACATTCAGGCTACGGTCGCGAACTGGGTGAGTTTGGCATCCGCGAGTTCGTCAATATCAAAACAGTGTGGATTAGTGAGTGAAGTCGGGCGCACGGCGGAGCCTTTGGAGTGGGGCGCCCTGGGGGGGGGTTTTAAAAAGGGAAAATAGTATGGTGGGCGGCCAAAAAAAAAAGCCGCCCAAACCCCCGCCACCAAACACACCCCAATCCCCCCCCAAAGCC
>JANNON010000691.1:0-7977 GCA_031399105.1 Blastocatellia bacterium
TTTTTCTTTAATTTAATGATTTTTGTTGGGTTTACGTTTCTTTCCATAAATTTTTTTTTGTTTAGTTTTGGTTGACCCGACGCGACTCGGTTACGGTACTGACTTCTTACTCTAGATGGATGTTGCTCTATCATCTGCGCAATCTGCGGTTAGCGCTCCCAGGAACGATCATGGCGGAGGTTCGCTCAACAGATCTTAGCTAAAACTGTTGTCATCTGCCGATGGCCCATAGATAGCGGGGACCTTGGCGCCCATCAAACGCAGATACACGGTCATCTGACCACGATGATGTGCCCAGTGATTAATAGTGTCCTGGATCATCTCGTACCGAGGAGCTTCCGCCACCACTTTTCCGCCAGCGAGCAAGCGCCAGGAAGTCATCAGGTGCTCATCGCTGGTTTCATCCAAAGCGGCGCGAGCACCAGCGGCCGCGTCATCCAGTGCCTTTAAAAACTCTTCGCTCGTTTCCAGTTTTTTCTGTTCAAACTTCGAACCGTCTACCGGCGCGACATCAAGCTCGTCCATCTTGATTTGCATTGTGACCCACATCGGGATCGTTGCCACCATGTTGGTCAAGTAGCCAAAGATCATCGATTTCTCGTGCGGCTTCCAGTCGTACTTCCCATCCGGCACTTGTTCGAGCGCCTTGCGCGAGCGATCAACTTCGCGGTCCAACTCAGCGCGAATGTAATCCGTAATTTTCATATCTGTTTCCTTCCTCGTTGAAATGAAGCTCATGATACTTAACGAAGTCGGAAAAAAGCCAACAGCAGACAGCCAATCGGGAAGAATCCAAAGTTGAAGGTCAAAAGTCCTGCGCAACCTTCTGAGATCTCAAATTCTGAGATCTCAAATTGGGATCTCAAATGTCAGATCTTTGGTTTATTGGAATCTACCTGATTGGCCGTTCGCTGTTCGCTGTTTGCTGTTTGCTGTTCGCTGTTTGCTTTATCGAGGTTCGCGACGGTCGCGTACTCGCAGGCCCATCAGCCGCGCCGGGAAAGTACCAAAGTCTTCCACTTCCCAGGTATTGCCATTACGCATCCGGATTTTCGCTGCGGAAATCCATGTGCCTTGCCCCTGTCCATTTCGACGGATGAATAGTTCCGCATGCCCAAACTTGTAATCCTGCGACCGTGCGCCATAGCGCAGCTCCGAGAATCTGATACTGCGTTCATAGATCACGACAATTTTGGTCTCGCCGTTTGGCAACAGTTCAGCAGTAATAATGTTTGCTTGAACGCCGATCCCCGATCCAACTTGAATGCGACCACCGTCCATCCGGCTCAGGACTCGCAACATCTCATCCTGACCTCCCGACCGGAGTGCGTCATTCAACGTCTGAACATCCTGAGTACTCGCATACCTGTTGATGATCAAACGGAAGGTACCGGATCTGCCGGCTTGCCGACCGCTCATCGCATAAGCAGTGCCCGTGATGGTCGCACCAATGTAACTCTCACCCTGGCCATAGACTCTTGGAGTTGTGATGAGCAATAGGCCAAGCGCCAAACCGAAAAGTGACATTCTGAAAACGACCGCTTTGTTTCTCATTTTGTTAACTCCGCATTCTGCTACAGCAAAGGAAGATGTGGGGGGTAAAAGAGACTGCCGTCTTACAAACTCTCAGGACGCATATTTGTAACGGGAGTTCTAGTATCTACCCAAGAGACTTATCGGAAATGTGGCAACTTCATCCTTCATCCATCATTTTTCCAGCCTCCACGGCAGGAGAAGACTAACCACAGATGGCACAGCTGACACCGATTCAAAACTCACTCAGTTAACGAGCAGTTATTGGCAGGGCCAATTGTTTAAGCTGCCTTAGGTAATCTGTGTTTTCCGTGAAATCTGTGGATAGTGTTTCGCTACTCGCCGGGCAGGAAGCGATAGCCAACCCATGGCTCTGTAAGGATGTAGCCATTTTCGGGCGCAACTTTTTCGAGCTTCTTTCGCAGGTTGCCAATGAAGACGCGCAGGTACTGATCCTGCTCAACGTAATCCCCACCCCAAATCGCCGCCAGCAGCGTACGGTGCGTGAGGACTTTGCCGGTGTGAGTGATGAGATAACTGAGGAGGTCGAACTCTTTCGGGGTGAGCCGGATTTCTCTTCCACGCACCAGCACTCGACGCGATTCCAGATCTATCCGAAAATCGCCTGACTCTAAAACTGTGGGTGCACTTGCATCGGCTGGTTCTGAACTCGCGCGGCGCAACAATGCCCGGACACGTGCAAGCAGTTCATCGATCCCAAACGGCTTGGTCACAAAATCATCCGCGCCGTTGTCGAGCGCTTCGACTTTTACTTTCTCGTCGCCTTTAGCTGAAAGAATGATGATTGGAACTTTTGTAATCTTTCGCAGTCGTTTACAAAGTTCCAACCCATCCATGTTCGGCATCGCGAGATCGGTGATTACCAGATCGGGGAGCCAATCGCTGAACGCTTCAAAACCAGCCAGGCCGTCGGCTGCAACGCGAACATCGTAACCGCGTGATTTGAGTCCAGTGCGCAAAACACGCGTTAATTGCGGCTCATCGTCTACCACCAGGATTCGCGGTCTGTCGTTCATCGAGTTTTCACACGCTCGAGATCCGAGCCTTCCAGCTCGCCAATTGTTTCGTCATCACCAATCGGTAAGGTAAACAACACTCGCGTTCCTACCCCACCGGCGCCGGATTCGATCCAAATCTTTCCACCGTGTGCTTCCACGATTCCTCGAGCTATCGCCAGGCCCATCCCGGTGCCGGAAGGGTTGGTACTAATGTCTCCGTCTCTAGTCGCGCGAAAGAACTTATCAAAGACGCGCTCACGAAGGGCATGGGGAATGCCCTTTCCCTTGTCCTCAACAGCCATCATGATCATTGCACCTTCGCTTCGTCGGGCGACGATCCGTATCCTCATGCCGTCGGGCGAGTACTTCACTGCGTTATCGACGAGTGTATAAACCACCTCGCTTACCGCGCGCTCATCGATACGAACTACCGGCAATTCCTTTTCGAGATCGACCTCTACGTCACGACCCTTCGTAAAAGTCTCAGCGCGTTTCAACGCTGTAGAAATAATCTCCTCAACTGCTCCCCAACGTCGCCTCAAGTGAAATTCTCCCGCCTCCAGACGAGCCAGATCAATAAGCCCGCCGATGAAACGATTCAATCGGTCACACTCTTCATCGATCACTTCGAGCATCTCGAGGCGAGATTCCTGATCCAATGTTATTGGTTGGCTCTCTTCGCTTCTGCCTCGTACTTCGTCAATGAGCGTGGTGATTGACGCCTTGATGGAAGTGAGCGGTGTGCGCAGATCATGCGTGACGGCATCGAGCAAGGCAGATTTTAGCCGCTCGCTTTGCTTCAAAGCCTCCGCTTGACTGGCGCGTTCAAATGCAGCTTGCAGTTCTTCGTAAAGGCGTTCGATCTCGCCTCTTGTTGTTTCGGCTTCTTCGGCGCGTCGTTTAGCCCGCGCGGAGAGCTGCCCGACGGCGAGTGCTGTCGTGAAGAAGACGACCAGAGCGATCCAGTTTTCGGAATGTGCAATCGAGAGCGTGTACAACGGTGGCAGAAAGAAATAATTGAAGCAGATCATTCCCAGCACTGCGGCAAGCAGCGCCGGCCTGCTTCCCCAGAACAGCGCGACGAACAGAACAACCAACAGGAAAGCCAGCGCGACGGTGGTGGAATTGGTCTCGCCCTTAACACCTGCCAGTACCCCTGTCACAACTGCAGTACCGGCAACCGCACCAAAGTATCCGGCCCAACGCACTTTCAGCAGGTGGGGTGACATGGTCCCCATTGTAAGGCACGGTGGGCGAGGGGTGTAGGGGGAAGGGTGTAGGGGGAAGGATGTTGGGTGTTGGGTGTTGGGTGTTGGGTGTTGGGTGTTGGGTGGTCCGAGCAGAGTGCTCGGCTCATAAAGTCAACGTACCTGCACCCAAGAACCTACACCCTACACCCTTACACCCAGCACCCTTTCCCCCTACACCCTATGTGCGTTGCCGCACGGACAGTTGCGCTGATCGACTGTATAGCTCCGTAGGTAACTAAAGTGTGGGCGAATGAAGAAGGAAAACAACCTGAAACCGATCATTCTTGTGGTCGAGGATGTGGCGGAAACCCGCGATGGCATCGAGAAGCTTCTCGATTCTGACGGGTATCGAGTGACTCTAGCCAGAGATGAACCTGACGCCAAGGCGAGTGCAAAACGAGAGGGGCCTGATCTGATTCTCGTTAGTCTCGCAGGATCACCGCGCGAAGTGATCGAGGCAGGCCGCCGAATTCGCGATAGTGCGGGTGTCGGAGACACCGTCCCGGTGGTGATCTTTTGTGTTGATGAGATCGGCGAGGGTGACGAAATCGCGATCGGGCAGAACGTTCACGTAACGCGTCCTGATAACTTTAATCAACTGCGAACCTTGCTCTCTCGTCTCCTGGGCAACGGATTCCAGGCTGAGCTTGCGCCGAACCAGAGCATCTCCTCGTCCACTAAGTTGTTCTGAAAGGGAAACGATCATGTCGCAGGATTCAAATGAAGTCGAAGTGGAAGTGGAAGTCGAGCCCACGGAAAAAAGCAGTGAACGAGTCACCAGGCAATTCGATCGCGAAGCAAAGGTGCCGCTCTTCCTCAGAGATAGATCGGAAGGCCAAAAGGGTGATGCTCAGGATGAGAAGGACAAGACGGGTGAATAAGTGTTGAGTCGTAAGCTTCAACGGATTGCTATGTGCGGTAGCGCACGGATAGAAGTCAAATACTCGCCTAGATTCTTCTCTCTTTTCACGGCTTTGCACAAAGGTTGGCACATCGGCACGAGGCTTTCGTCTCATTCACCCCAACCTTCAGGTTGGAGATCGCCGTAGTCCAGCGCCACCGGGAACCATGTGAATGGTTTCTTACGCAGCCCTTGATTTTTTTTAAGCACAGGAACCATTGAAATGGTTCCTAACTTTAGTTGATTCGATGATCCCCAACCTGAAGGTTGGGGTGAATGAGACGTACCCTCCGCGGCAATATCATGCGTGCACTTTTTGCCCAAAGCGCTTGCCACACTAGACTCAGGTAGGAAATTTATGTCGCTAAGACTTTCCGGCGAAGCTTGTCCCATTGTGTTGATAGTTGAAGATCATCGCGATGCGCGTTGTGAGTTAAAGCACGTGTTAAGGCAGAAAGGCTGTCGCGTGATCGACACGGACAATGGGCGGGACGCCACTCAGCGACTGCTCAAGATAACTCCGGATCTTCTTTTGATTGCCATGGACGTGCCTCTGCTTTATGGGCTGGTAGCTGCGCGTCAAATCATCAAGAATGCTGGAGTGGGACCGCTGCCTGTTCTAGTCGTCACTCACGAGAACGCCGGGGATCTCGAGCAACTATCCGAGGTTGGTATCTCAAACAACGAATACGTCACACCACTTTCAGGCTATCGAGAATTCCAGGATCTGCTCGATTATCTGCTGCCAATACTGCCGGCGACCGAACACGGCTATTCAGGGCGTGAGCCTCAGCCTGAGTCTGCCGGCGTACGACCGATGCCCGCAGTGGAGGTGCCTTTTCGGCCCGCGCACCCTCCACTCGATTAACCAACAACCGAACGCCTCGTGGGTGCTGCAAGCAGAGTTTGTCGATTGCCTGTCCATTTGGACCAAGGCAGGGTTCAGAGTTCAAACTTTAGTTTGCGCAGTTTAATATCAGATCGCCACCTAAGGCTGAACTCTAAACACCTGTGCTCAAAAAACGCCGGTTACGCCCCCCATATACGTGAAGGCGAGAGTCATTTCATCAACTCTCTGGCGGCGCAGAGTGCTCTGTTCGCCAGCGCTGTTTGTGTTTAGAGTATTAGTTGCTATAGGCGGGACAAACGGCAGGGCAAACTGCTTGATACTTCGGACGAGGCCATCGATATCCGGCTTAACGACATAGCCGCAAGCGCCTGCCTCCATCCCTCGATTCTTATCCTCTGGAAAGGCTGCGCCCGAATAGAACAGAATCGGTGTGTAGGTGTCGAAGGTGCGCACTCGACGACAGAGTTCAAAACCACTGAAATCCGGTAACCAGGCGTCAAGTAAGTACAACTCAAAACCTGAAGCTTGGGCTAAAGAGAGCGCTCGGGTTGCAGTTCCCACCGCCGTAACATCCATTCGGACGGACCTCAAGAGCGCGCGCAACATTTCTCTAGAGTCTGCATCGTCATCGACGTAAAGAACTCGGGGGTTGGGCATCATTGCCTCCTGTTTTTTTAAGGGATAGTTGGTTGTGGGCGTCAGATTAAGTCAATTGACCATTCACGGTCTGTGCGCTAACACACATAAGAAAAACATCAACTTGGCACGAATGGGATGGGGTGGGCTTTGTGCTGGTAGGGGACGAAGAGAAGCAATCAGAACCGCGGAGCGCAGCGACCGGGCCGATTCGGAAGAAGCACCAATTGACTGGAGCAGTCGAGATTCTTTCAAAACCAGTTGAATTCTTCGCGTCGGCCCATATCATGCGTGCACTTTCTGTTGCAAAGCTATTGCGTTGACAAGATCTTCGCGCTTCGGTCATCCATCTGTGCGCTACCACACAGACGAAACTCTCTTTGATGGCCATCATCCAATCACCATTCGACATTAGGGTTCCGAGATCCTTCGCCGTCTGTTCTAGAAGAAGGTGAGCAAGGAGGGAACCCGCTAGTGTCAACAACGTCTGCCGATTCCGCAACATCGACTAATCGACTGCTTGAAGCGCTCTCCAGAAGTGATTATCAACGGATCCTGCCCAGCTTAAGACCATTTCGCCTGATGTTTGGCGAAGTCATCTACGAGCCTAACAAGCTAATCCGGCATATCTATTTCCCCAGCAGCGGCATCATCTCGTTGCTCGCCGTGGCGGAAGAACGCTCCACGCTAGAAGTTGGACTGATTGGACAGGAAGGAATGGCGGGGGTTGCCGTCTTCATGGGAGTCAAAACCTCACGTCACAGCGCTGTGGTACAGGGAGACGGCAAGGCCTTGAGGATGAGGACCAATGAGTTTAACAAGGAGTGTGACAATGGTGGTTCGTTGTCGCGGGTATTGCGACGCTATAGTCACTCGCTACTGACACAGGTCTCGCAAGCCGCAGTCTGCAACCGCTTTCATCCGATTGAGGCGCGTCTCGCCAAATGGCTAATGATGACGCGAGAACGAATGGGAACTAATGAGTTCAAACTCACACAGGACTTCTTGTCTAACATGCTGGGAGTCAGGCGCGAAGGCGTTAGTAAAGCTGCTCGGATTCTCCAGGATCAGAAACTTATTAGTTACAGTCGCGGCACCCTGAAGATCCTCAAAGCGGCGAAGTTGGAAGCAAGCGCCTGCCACTGTTACAAAATTCTCAAAGCCGAAACCGCTGACGCTTTTTAGTAAACCGGGTATTAGATTTTTCAAAAGAGGTTGACTCCCACTTTTCGACCCGGTATGCGAGGAGTGGCGATGAAGTCAGTACCGAAACGCGGTAGCGTCGGGTCTTGCCGGCGAGTTAAAGCAGGAACGCGCATGACAGTTGGTACCGCAGCAGTGACCCGACGCTACCGCGTTTCAGTACTGACTTCATTGCCACTGTACCGTCCGCTAACACACTAACGGAGCACCACCCAACGTCTTATGGCTGTGTCACGGCTTTTGTTCAGTTTTAGGCAGATCGGTTGGACCCAGCAACCTGTCAAACTCGTCCTTGACGACCCGGTAACACTCGCAAGCGGTCTTCTCCAATGTCTGGCGATTGATAATCTTAATATGACCACGGACATAACGGATCGCGCCTGAATCCTGAAGACGACCTGCGGCGACGGTCACACCCTCACGGCGCACACCTAACATGTCGGCAATCAGTTCCTGAGTCATGATTAGGTCGTCTGCTGGAACCCGGTCGTGACTTAGCAACAGCCAACGACAGAGTTGCTGTTCCACCGTGTGCAGGCGGTTGCAGACAGCAGTCTGGGAGATCTGAGTAATCAACGCCTGGGT
>JANNON010000718.1:0-8687 GCA_031399105.1 Blastocatellia bacterium
GGGCTCGACGCGATGGTTGCCGTCGCCGGCGTCATCGCCGGAGGCGTTCCGCTCTGGGAGATGCCGATCGAGCAGCAGGACGCCGTCGCCGCCCCCGAAACCAATACAAGATCCAAAACTGCTAACTCCCATCTACCAAAGGAGGAGGTCACCATGACCCAAACTAGTAGTGCACAACAGAGCAGCGAGCAGCCCTCTGACAAGGATGCGATTCGTCCGTTTCATGTGGATTTTCCGGAAGCAGAACTCACCGATTTGCGCAGGCGCATAAAGGAGACCAGGTGGCCTGAACGAGAACTGGTCCCCGATCAGTCGCAAGGCGTGCAGCTCGCGACGATGGAGAAACTCGCGCGCTATTGGGCTTCTGACTACGATTGGCGAAAGGTGGAGGCGCGGCTCCAGGCGTTGCCGAACTTCATCACCGAGATCGACGGACTTGATATCCATTTTATTCACGTTCGCTCGGAACATGAAAATGCGTTGCCGATGATCGTCACGCACGGATGGCCTGGCTCCATCATCGAGCAGTTGAAGATCATCGATCCACTAACCAATCCTACGGCACATGGCGCAAGCGCAGCAGACGCTTTCCATCTGGTGATTCCGTCAATGCCGGGCTACGGTTTTTCAGGCAAGCCAGCCACGACCGGCTGGGATCCTGCCCGCATCGCACGGGCCTGGGTGGTGTTGATGAAGCGCTTGGGATACACGCGCTTTGTTGCGCAAGGCGGCGATTGGGGTGCGCTTGTCGTTGACATGATGGGGGTACAAGCCGCACCGGAATTGATCGGCATTCACACCAACATGCCTGGTGCTGTTCCACCCGACGTTTCAAAGGCGATCCAGTCCGGCGGTCCGGCGCCATCCGGTCTATCCGATGAGGAAAGCGACAGGTACGAGAAGCTGAAGGAGTTTTTTGCGACAGACGTGGCCTACGCACTCGAGATGGGAACTCGTCCACAGACGCTGTACGGAATTGCGGATTCACCCGTCGGCCTGGCTGCCTGGATGATCGACCACGACATGGTCAGCTATGATCTGATCGCACGTGTCTTCGACGGACACGCCGAGGGACTTACACGAGACGATGTGCTCGACAACATCACGCTCTTCTGGTTGACGAACACGGGGATTTCTTCCTCTCGTCTCTATTGGGAGATCATTACAGGAAGAAACAAGCTCGGATTTTTCGACGTCAAGAACGTCTCCATCCCCGTAGCCGTGAGCGTCTTTCCTGACGAGATCGATGCAGTTCCGCGGAGTTGGGCGGAGCGTGCCTATCCGAAACTCATTCACTACAACAAGCTCGACAAAGGCGGCCACTTTGCGGCTTGGGAGCAGCCGCAACTCTTTTCAGAGGAGGTCCGCACGGGCTTACGATCACTGCGCTAATTAGAAAGAGTGGAATCTGGTCACACCTTTCATCTGTTCCCACTCCACACAGACCTTGATTAAAGCAGGAAGGAGCAAATCATGAGTACGATCACCACTAAGGACGGCACCAGGATTTATTACAAGGACTGGGGCACGGGACAGCCGATCGTTTTCAGTCACGGATGGCCGCTGACGGCGGATGCCTTTGAGGACCAGATGTTCTTCCTGGCTTCGAATGGCTACCGTTGCATCGCGCATGATCGCCGAGGACATGGCCGCTCGAGCCAACCCTGGAACGGTAATGACATGGACACCTATGCCGACGATCTCGCGGCTCTCGTTGAGACGCTGGATTTAAAGAAAGCAATTCACGTGGGCCATTCGACCGGCGGCGGCGAGGTAAGTCGGTACATCGGCCGTCACGGTACCGAGCGCGTCGCCAAGGCGGTGCTGATCAGTGCAGTGCCACCCTTGTTGCTAAAAACTGAAGCGAATCCGAATGGGTTGTCGATCGAGATGATGGATGGGTTGCGCGCCGGCGTCCAAGCCGATCGCAACCAGTTTATGACTGACTTCCGCATCCCTTTCTTCGGTTTCAATAGGCCAGGCGCAAAAGTTTCCCAAGGCTTGCTCGATAGTTTTCTTTCTCAATCGATGCTGACCAGTCTTCCCGCCACCTACGATTGCATCAAGGCGTTTGCGGAGACCGACTTCACCGAAGATCTGAAAAGATTCGACGTGCCAACGCTCATCATGCATGGCGATGACGATCAGGTTGTCCCGATCGCTATCACTGCGATGTTGTCTTCCAGGATTGTGAAGGACGCCACGCTCAAAGTTTATCCGGGACTGCCGCATGGAATGTGCTCGACTCACAAGGATCAGATCAACGCCGATCTGCTGGCCTTCATCGCAGGGCAAAAGTCGGCGGCGGCGTGATAGATGACCTTGTTCGGGTGGCCCGAGGGTGTCACGAGCCCGTGAGATCACCAGTTCGAAAGGAGATTGAAGAAATGAAGGAGTCAACTTTCAAAGGAATCGGCGGACTGAAAGTTTTTACCCGCTCGTGGCAGCCTGAAAAGAATACACGCGGCGTGGTGGTTATCGTCCCTGGGTTTAATTCGCATAGCGGGCAATATCTGTGGGTCGGCGAGCAATTCGCGGCGAAAGATCTCGCGGCTTATGCAATCGACTTGCGCGGGCGCGGGCGTTCCGAGGGCGAGCGTTACTACGTTGAAAAGATGGAAGATTATACCGAGGACGTGGCGACGCTGGAGGACACCTTCGACCACCGTCAGACTGAAAATCCCGACGCGCGCAAGCCGGATCAGCCTTCTCCAACCGAGGAGACACGATCAGCGAACAGAAGTCACAGTTAGTGGTGAATAGCCAGCAAACGACACTGCTCGTTACGAGGCTTTTCGTCTCATTCACCCCAACCTTCAGGTTGGGGATTGCCGTAGTCCCTTCCCACTGCGAACCATTTCAACGGTTTTGAAGGCAAGCTCATTGATTCTGTAAAGCTTAGGGAAACCATCGAAATGGTTCCAAACCTTGTTTGGTTCGATGATCCCTAACCTGAAGGTCAGGGTGAATGAGACGTACCTCAGCAGGAATGTCAGGCGTGACCCTTGTGCTAACTATTTGGTCCCGATGCTAAGTGAGTTGCTAAACCGGAGGAACGGCATGATCAAACCTCGCATCTTCCTGGGTTCGTCAGGGAAGCAGGAGAAGTTACTGCAAGCATTGGCACGCGGTCTCGAAGACTGTGCGCACGTAGAACCGTGGACGACATCCTTCAATCCCGGGACCACCACACTGGAACGTCTCGTCGAACTTGCCCGTGAAGTCGACTTCGCCGCGTTCGTATTCGCTCAGGATGACTGGACGGCTCACGACCCGCAGGCATTGGCGACGCCTGAGTCCGGTCAGGCTTCTCCGCGAGACAATGTCGTCTTCGAAGCCGGCCTTTTTGGGGGAACTCTCGGAATGCGGCGAACCTTCATCCTCCATGCGAACGGCGCCAAGCTTCCAACCGATCTCCTCGGACTCACGTGCGTACGCTACGAAGCGACCACTCCGACCGCGGTCAAAGTCATCAACCAGAAACTCCGGAAGGCGATCGAGAACGAGGGCCGTATCGCCCGCATCGAAGGCCTTTGGTGGCAATTTTCCCTGACAGAGCGCACGGCCAAAGAGCCGTCCGCCGTTAGCCTGCTGAGAATTTCGCGCGACCGCGACGGTACGCTGGAGTTGACCGGCCGTGCATGGCAAGAGGACGGGACATTGTCAGCGAGATATTGGAGCGAAGCGCTGAAGGAGAGGAAGGAGCCTTCGGGCGTCTTCTACTATTGGAACGGAGAACGGCCACTAAATCCGAACGCACCGAGGTTGTACGGGACGGGAGAGATCCGGTTGGAGACGGCCGAGCGCGCCTCAGGGTACTGGACGACTCGAACGGACACGCACCCAAAAGTGGACGCGCGTACGTCGGGTGTCTACTTGCGCGCTGATCCCGAGGACATGAGCATCCTCGACGGCGACCATCAGCAACGTGCGGAGCTGATCGCAGAAAGGTTGCGGCATTGGAAGGCGATCAAGACCGCCTGAGATCAGCGCACCGCTGTCAAAGAGTGATTGACGGTTCCGAGTGGCTTTGCACAAAAAGTCGGTACATCGTTACGGGGCTTTCGTCTCATTCACCCCAACCTTCAGGTTGGAGGATCACCGTCCAATGCCACCGGGAACCATTTCAATGGCTTTTGAAACGCAAGCTCTTAAGTTTATTAAGCACAGGAAACCATTGAAATGGTTCCTATCTTATTTGGTTCGATGATCCCCAACCTGAAGTTTGGGGTGAATGAGACGTAACCTCCAGCGGTCATCACAGTTTGACTTTGGGCGAGTTAACCTCGTTGCGCACCTCGTTTTCCATGATCGGTTGCGAAGTTCTAATCATCATCTCGGTCTTAAAACCTCTCGCCGCCATTTTCTGCAATAACTGTTGGTAGAGTGCCTCGTCCATCTGCGGTGACCTGCTCAGTATCCAGAGATACTTGCGACCAGGTTCGCCGACGACGGCGTACTCATAGTTTGGCCCTAGATCCAGAATCCAATAGTTACCATAGAAGGGCCAGAAAAACGTGACCTTCAATTTGGCATTTGTTTCCTTATCTACAATCTTTGCCGTGCCTGTGGCCGTCGTGTACTCGCCGGAGGATTTACGGCAGCGATTAATGACTTCGATTTTTCCGTCTGCACGCATCGCGTAATTAGCCGTCACCATGTCGGCGCATTTCTTTTGGAATCCATTCGGCAAGCGCGCGATCTCGTACCAACGACCGACGTAACGTGACAGGTCGACTGATTGGACCACCTCGAGCTCATTTTTTCGGTCTTCCAGTGCTACTGCTGCGAATGCGGTAAAAGTAAGAAACGTTATTAAGAAAATATTTGCGGTCATCAATCCCCCCCTACAAATCCGAAAAACAGTGCTGACAATTAATGAGAGAAGAGTGAGGTCCCTTTGGTGAGAGACCACCACTCTCCTCTTATCCCCCCTTGCTCGAAATTCTACGCGGTAGCCGCAGCAGACGGGATTAACACATCGTCAATGATGTGAACCACGCCGTTCGGTGCTTTCGCGTATCAAAACGCTGAGATCTATCAACGCTCACATCTTTGGCATCAGCACGGTGTCGATAACGTGTATGACACCATTTGAAGCCTGGATATCCGTCTTCGTCACGCGAGCATCGTCAATCGTTACGCCATGCATCGTGCTAACTTTGATCGACCCGCCCGCAAGCGTTTTCACCGTACGGCCGTTCAGTTTCATCACTTGCTTTGCGCTGACCGTTCCAGGTACGACGTGATAGAGAAGTATGGATTTAAGCTTCTCTTTGTTCTCTGGTTTGAGCATAGATTCGACAGTGCCAGCCGGTAGTTTTGCAAAAGCCTCATCTGTCGGCGCGAAGACTGTGAACGGACCTTCACCCGTCAAAGCGCCAATTAATCCAGCCGCCTCCAGCGCTGCTGCCAAAGTCTTGAACTGACCTGCCGCGACGGCAGTCTCCACGATGTTTGCCTGCTTGGCGGTTTCTCCCGGCACTTCCACGTTCGCCGAAAGCGGCTGGGCTCCAAATACTGCCAGCAGCGACAGCAATGCGCCACGAGCAATGATCATTCTTCCAATCGATTTAGTAAGCTCCATTGTTAACTCTCTTCCTCCTTGTTGTGGCCCCCTTGGCAGCCGTGTTGGTTCTTCGAACTCAGGGTTTTGCTTCCTGGTTATCCTTGGGCTCCGAATTCCGCATGAGCGATTTGAGCGATTTCAGCCTAGGGCAAGCTTTGGTGCTTGTCAAGTAGAGGCAGTTGAGAGGTAGAGATGCAGTTTGCTCGTTCGCGATTCGATCAGGTGTTATGAGGGTCAGTACCTCCGCGCGTAGCGGCTGAGATGGTGTGCTGAATTGAGCATTTAAATCCCGAAGGACATGTTGGTGCGCCCCACCCGCTACCGCGAGGTGGTACTGACTTCATGACTCTACGCGCATTCATTTAAAGATCTCAAACTGCACCCTCTACCCAGTTGAGGGATTATAGCTTGCACGAAATGAGCGAATTAGTTATGGTTGCGAACGTGGGGAGAAAACGAATGGCCGCTGCTAATCTGACCACCAAGGACGTTGCCAGGCTATTGCTGGTTAGTGAAGCGACTGTGAAGCGCTGGGCTGACGATGGTCTGTTACTTCCCAAGAAGACCGTAGGTGGTCACAGGCGATTTAGTATCCAAAGCATCGCGCGATTGCGGCGCGAGCAAGGCATCGCTCCTGCGGCTAAGTCGCCGACCAAACGTGCCAGCAAAAGAATGGTTCCCGGCAGGTTGCCTTCGGCTGAAAGTTTTAGCGAGCTGTTATTGAGTGACAATGAAACGGAAGCTGCCGCTCAGCTCATTGATGCTTACTTAAAGAATCATGCGCTCGCAACCCTCTTCGATACGACGATAACTAATGCCATGCACCGCGTGGGCGATCTCTGGTTCAACGGAACCATAACGATAGCTGACGAACATCTGGCGACGCGCGTAACCCTCAGTGCGCTGCAGAAACTACGAGGCGTCGTCGTGCCGGGACAGGCGACGGGCTTGAAGGCTGTATGTTGTGGCATCGAAGGGGACTTGCATGAGCTGCCTATTCATCTGGCTGAGATCATGTTTGAAAGTGAAGGCTGGGACATCTCGAATCTTGGGCCAAACACACCGCTGTTTGCACTGCGCGATATGGTGGCCCAGAAAAAACCTGACCTTGTCTGTATCTCCGCAAGGTCCATCGTTGATTTGGATAGAACAACGACAGAGTATGCACAATTCCGCAAAGTCATCGAGAAGATCAAAGGCACAACGGTACTAGGGGGTGAGGTTTTCCGCGATGCAAATTTGCGGCAGCGTTTTCCCGCCGAGTTCTACGCAATATCATTCGGAGGGTTATCAACGTTTCTGAAAGAGCTGGGTCAGAAAGCGCGGGTTCAGAGCAGGCGAATGTCCAGACCTGACGGTTAGAGTATTCGACGGCTCAAGGTACATCTGAGGCATAGTGGTTGTCGCGGAGAATGAATTAATCGGACTAGGCTGGCACATCATAGGCACCAAAAACAAAGAAACGGGCAGTAGTGAATAATCACCGACTGCCCGCCACTGCTTGATTCGATTGTGGTGCCGAGGGCGGGAGTCGAACCCGCACGTCCTTACGGACAACGGATTTTAAGTCCGCTTAGGGGGTCCTTACCTCATTCTACTACGCGTTACCAAGTAGTGTTTACCGACGTTTCAGCCGTCAAAGCAAGCTACGTCTGTCTTGGTATCGGCCCATATCCCCCTCATCTTCCCCTCATCTTGATAATCAATATACCAAACAGAAACGAATTTCCCCCTTTAGCGCGGCCCGCTGGCGTGCTTTGGGATTTGAATCGAGACGGGAGTCTAGCCGTGCCGTGAAACGAGAAACGACCCGGGTGCCGGAGCTGCGCCTTCCATTGATGACTGGCACATAGGTAGCTTCATCGCATATTCATCGGCGCGCCTTCACCGACTCGTAGTGGAAATGCTTCTAAGCAGGATTGCGCGTAGTGATGAGGACATAAACTCTTGCCAACCACTTCCCGCCGCTCGGTCTAAGTCAAAAGCTAGAGGGCTTAAGAATTATCCAGAACATAATGACTTGTTACGAATGGTTCGAGATAGGATCCGTGAGAGTAGCTATCCATTGCTGTAACGTAAGGAAGTTATGTTGGCTCCCCGCAGTGCGCACTCTTCGCAACCTGTTCTCGACGCCAACGCCAGAAATGCTTGGTGTCTTCCAACAGTTACGAGATGGCTGATACAGATCCTTGAGCTGGATCACGAGCCCCGCTGACTCCTGAATTCCCGCTAAACCTTTACCCACAGCATCAGTCAAGAGTATCGTTTACCGGCTTAGGGTTCCTCGCAGTCGTTGGACCTCGCTAGCTTTCGCAACAGAGATCTTCACTTCACTGGATGGTACAACGCAACGCTTCTTTTTGCCTGTCTTAAGAAAAGAGCAGGTCTATGTCTCATCGTGGCGACCTTACCGAACGAATGGCGGTTATTCCGCTGCGACTAGCCGAACGGTCACACTCTCAGCGTGAGTTGGCCCAACTGCTCCAGGTAAATAGCAGGACCATCAGACGCGACCTGGATATTCTCGCTCGACACTATCCGATTGTTTCGGTTCGCGAGGGGAATGAGGTTCGCTACCGTTACAGCGACGACTACGAGTATCGGCCACCAAATCTTACGCCTGGGGAATTAGCAACTCTCTTGCTCGCCCAAGAGGCAATCGCGACTTCTGGAGATGCGCCATTCGCGAAATATGGAAGAAGCCTGCTGGCCAAAGTGCGAGCGTCTCTGCCAATCCTGCTTCGCGAAAAACTAAATGCCCTGGCGATGGTTTTGGGATCCGCAACCGTCCCGGCAAAAGATTTCACTCCCTACTCGGCAACCATTGATTGCCTCACAAAAGCAGCTGTTGAGCACCGGCGCGTCGTTCTCAACTATTTCACCTTAGCCCGAGGATCTGACACCGAGCGTACGGTCGATCCTTACTGCATCTATTTTGATCCTGATGGTGCGACCCTCAAACTGGTCGGGTTTGACCACTACCGAAACCGGATCACACCATTCGCGATCGATCACATTCGCTCAATAAGGGAAACCGCAGAGAGCTTTCAAAGGCCAGAGGATTTCAGTCTTCGCGAATATCTGGCTGAAAACTGTTTCAACGGAATTCATGGGGTGC
>JANNON010000743.1:0-2903 GCA_031399105.1 Blastocatellia bacterium
TCCACTGGTCGAGGCGCTCGCATCCCAGCGCCTGGGCAGCAGAATGACCCTCGATGTTTCTGTGGGGTTCGAGCGGGCAAGCTACGCGTCAATTCAGAGCGGAGAGGATCTCAATCGGCGTGATGAGTTATTCACCGGGCGGGTTGGGTTGAACTTCACGCTTACCCGGAGGTGGGCTGTGTCATTGGCCTACGCGTATTTCAATAACCAGTCGTCAACCGACGGCTTCAAATCATCCCTGGGTCAGTTGCAGATGAGTTATCTGTTTTAGGTCAGATTATGAGAGCGATATCCGAATATCAGTCATTACGCGTCGGTCGCACCACCGACTTGCGAAGCGGTGAGCAACTTTTGTCGGGAATGGTCTTCAAAACCGGCATTGGGGAGACGCGAGCGAGCGGATTCTCAGACGAGATTCGTGAGCGGGAGACGGCTGAAGCTAAGACGCTGCAGATTCCCCACTGGAAGAGGGTTCTGGACATTACGCTGGTGCTAATTACGCTGCCGATCTGGTTGTCTCTCATGATTATCGCTGCCCTGTGGGTCAGGTTGTCTTCGCCGGGGCCGATCATTTTCCGACAGGAACGCGTGGGTCACGGAAGGAAAACCTTCATGATCTTTAAATTTCGGAGCATGAAGCTGAATGTCGAAACCGAAAGTCATGAGCGGCATTTCGAGCGCCTGATGCAGACGAACTGTCCCATGGTCAAACTGGACGCTTGCGGTGATCCACGTCTCATCCCGTTGGGCCGCATCCTTCGAGCTTCGAGTCTCGATGAGTTGCCCCAAATCTTTAATGTGATTCGCGGGGAAATGAGCCTGGTTGGCCCGCGCCCCTGCACGCTTCCTGAGTTCGAGCGCTACAAGGAGTGGCAAAAAGCACGTGTGAACGTCCCGCCCGGACTGACCGGTTATTGGCAGGTTCACGGAAAGAACAATACAACATTTAGTGAGATGATCGAGATGGATATCTACTACGGACGGAACATGTCGGCAGGGATGGACCTCGGAATAATTCTGAAAACGATTCCAGCGATTGCCGCCCAATTCTTGGAGTCCAGGATCAGGAGTCGGGCTGGTGCAGCAGCGCAGACCTCCGTCGCGGCCTAGCAAAACAATCAACGTAGAAAGCAGAAAGCAAAAATGAAAAAACCCATTACAGTCGGTGTCGTAGGATGTGGATATTGGGGACCTAATCTGGTTCGCAATTTCAAAGCCCTCCCAAATTGTCACGTCAAAGCGATGTGTGATACGAGCGAAGCGCGTCTAAAACACATGCGAACCCTGTATTCAGACGTGGAGGGAGTCACCGACTATCCACACTTGCTTAACGGCATCGGCTTGGACGCGATCATCGTTGCCGCACCAGTCAAACACCACTTCCCCCTTGCCAAGGCGAGTCTGCTGGCCGGAAAGCACACCTTCATCGAGAAGCCGATGGCCTCCTCTTCAGCGGAGTGTGAAGAGTTGGTGGAGATCGCCGAGGACAAGGGTCTCGTTTTGATGGTGGGTCACACCTTTCTCTATTCAGCGCCCGTCCGAAAAATCGTCGAGATCATCCAGGCTGGCGATATCGGTGAACTCCGATATATCAATTCGCGCCGCATGAATCTCGGGCTCTTCCAGAAGGACATCAATGTGGCGTGGGATCTCGCGCCGCACGATATCTCGATCATTCTCCACATTCTTGGAGAATCCCCGCTCTCGGTGAACTGCCAGGGCAATGCGCATGTCACGCCCGGTATCGAGGATGTGACCAACATGTCGCTCACCTTTGGAAACAAGCGATTTGCGACCATTCAGAGCAGTTGGATCGAACCAAGAAAGGTCCGCGAGATGACCATTGTTGGCACGCGTCGCATGATTGTTTATGATGATTTGCAGCCTTCTGAAAAACTGCGCATTTACGATGTGCGCGTCGAGCGGCCCCCGCACTATGATACGTTCGCGGAGTTTCACTATTCGTACCACTATGGGGATAGCTATATCCCGCACATCAAACAGGAAGAGCCTTTGAAAACTGAATGCCAGCACTTTCTGGATTGCATCGAAAAAGGTTCCCGGCCGAAAACTTCAGGTCACGAGGGCTTGGAGATGGTCCGAATCCTTGAAGCGGCTTCACTCTCACTCAAGCAGCGAGGCGCACCCGTGACGCTCTCTCGTTCTCGCGAGGCGGTAACTTCCTTGGAAGGTATGCGTGCCAATGGTTTGGTCGGTGCGGAGCTCGAGTTCGCATGAGTGACCGTACAGGTAGCTGCCAACGGATTGCTCCAGACGTAAAGCTTGGTCGAGACGTAAAGATATTCGAGTTCGTCAATCTGTACGGCTGCGAGATCGGAGAGGGAACGAAAATCGGGACGTTCGTTGAGATCCAGAAAGGCGCGAAGATCGGCGAGCGCTGCAAGATTTCGAGCCATACCTTTATTTGCGAGGGTGTGACGATCGAAGCGGAAGTATTCATCGGTCACGGCGTCACCTTCATAAACGACCGACAACCCCGGGCGACGACCTCGACCGGAGAGTTGCAAACCGAAGCCGACTGGAGTTGCCAGAAAACCGTCGTGAAGCGAGGGGCTTCCATCGGATCGGGCGCCACGTTGCTGGGCGGGATCACCATTGGTGAGAACGCAACGGTCGGGGCTGGCAGTGTGGTCACGAGGGACGTGCTGCCGAATACGACCGTGGTGGGAAATCCCGCCCGAATCCTAAAACCTACGATCAGCGAGAATTAATGAATATTCCCTTTCTTGACATTAACGCGCAAAACAAGGTTCTGCGAAACGAGATCAATACTTCCATCCAGGAGGTTATCGATTCTGGAGCATTCGCCGGGGGGCCGTTTGTCGAACGGTTTGAAAAGGATTTTGCGCACTATTGTGCCAGTCAACATGCCATTGGGGTGG
>JANNON010000770.1:0-8189 GCA_031399105.1 Blastocatellia bacterium
GCGATAAATACTGAACAGGCCACCAGCCGTAACAGCCTGCCTCTCCTACTTATGAATCGTAGATTCACGAATCTAACCTCCTGCGATTTACGAGCAATTTGTCGTCCCGAGAGTTGACGTCCCCACGCTAGTTCCATTTACAACCCGAATACCGAGACCTTGGATGCAATCGCAGCTCGAAGTGACAGTAGGAATGTCATAGGTAATCGATCCCACCACGATATTGAATGTTTGCCTCCTGACAATGCAACCATTCTGAGGTGACGGAAGAAAACAGGTGCCTACCGGTGTATCCAGGAATTGCCCCAGACTGTCTGTCGTCGCCGGAGTAGCAAACGGGAGAAATCCGGGAAATGCATCATGTGTACCGCTAGAATCCGTAACCGTAAAATGCTCCTGGGGAGTTAAACCGGCGAAAGGGATAGGCTCTCCCGCTTGATCAGCAAGCTGATACTGCACTGCCGCACCAAAACCAACGGTGCCGCTAGGACAGTTTAAGTTCGCCTGTGATAGTACGAGAGCAAAAAATTGCGACGGGATCTGCACAAAGAAGTTGCCAGGGATCGTCGTGGTCTGCCCTAACGAGGTTGTAACGGAAACAGCGTGATTGCCTCCAGCATTCGTCGCGCTGGTAAAGCGCGCACGTATTTCTCCCCCGTTAATCAACTGAACGTTTGAAACCGTGATGCCACTTCCTGCGCTGACCGTCGGTGTCCCATTTCCGAAGCCGCTGCCGGTGATAGTGACGTCGACGGGTTGCCCGATTAAGGCACGCCCCGGCGATACGTCATCCACTCGACGTGCCAGTACTTCACAGAAGGCATCCCGGACCACTTCGACTGGCGTATACTCGCAATACTCATTAAGCCCCAAAAACCAGGAATTCGCGGTCCACCCTCCATAGATTACGGTCGTACCTGGCGTAATCCCTGTTGTCGTGCCTGAAAAGTCGGGGTCACAGACAGATTCGTCAGCAGCGGAATAATAGGGTATGTCTGCCGGATATGGGGGGTAGAGCTGGCCGTAGCAGTTGGTGTCCCGCTGCCACGCCGTGAACTGCAACTGATAATCCGTGTAACCGGTTGACTCAACGGGCGTTAGCCATCCGTCAAAGAAGCTGTTACCGCAGCAATTCTGACAGGCATAATTTGAGCTAATTCCATTGCTAATATCGACCTGCTCAGCGCGTCCAATTAACACCCTGTCGACACCCCCGGTCATCGACCATTGCACCTGGCCTTGGGTTTCATGGAGCGGAATCGGTTTGCCGTTCTCATCTGCGACCTGAGCGTCACGTAATTGTCGTACGTCGACTACTATCGTCTGCCCTGGCGCGACCTTCCCCCGAGGAAAAACGTAATCGCCGTCGCTATGCTTCAAATACATTCGGTAGTGCTGGGGCTCGGCGGTGACATTCTTGATGTAGATCACTGTCGAAGAGTCGCCTTCGAGGTACCACGGATAGCCGCCAGTTGCGCTGCGTTGCGCCTCAATGTCCCACAGGGGAACGCGGAAAACCTGGCTGCCACTTCGACTAACGCTGAAGGCCGATGTAATGACGCTCCCCAGCTGGCCGGTATATTCAAGTTCTAATCCAGCGCTAACGATCAGGTTCCTTCGGACAACCGGCACCTCCACTGATTCCGAAACGTCGATAACCCTCGTTTCGTGCGGAGGCAGTTCGATCGGTGGCAAGGTTGCCTCGCCAGTACTTCCATCGTTCATCGTGTAGGGAACACGACCAGTTAAGCTTGTGGCTGTTTCCCCCGCATTGTGCACTACGATTTTTGGCGACAAAGGCTCCCTTGTCACTCTGCCAAGGCGCAAACCTGCCCCTTGAAGCTTTCTTGATTTTCCACCCCCCGGGTCAGAGAACTGAATCGGCAGGGAGAAACCAACCGACTTATCCGCTGCCATTGCTCGAGCCAGCACGGCGCCGGGGCTGCCGTTATGCGCTACCGAGATGGCTCCGAAACTCGACATCGCGGCATGCTCTTTCCCCGTCAGCAAGCGCTGGCCGCTCAGGATCCTCGTTTCGTGCGGCATCAGATCGATTGCGACTTCTGCCTCTCTTTTAGGCTCCTCTCCCCGAATCTTTGTCGTTACTGATAATGGTCCATCCGTGGTGTTTGAGAGCACTAGCTCTAGCTCGCCGTTCGGGGACGGAAGCCACCATACGCCTTCAAGCCGCGATGAGGCTCCTCTTCCCAGCTCGGTCAGCTTCTCCTCAAAGCCGATACTGTGCGTCTCGTCGGTCAGATAAAGCTGTGTTCCCAATACCAGGTCTTTGCCGAGGTGGTAGAGCTGCACACTACCTTCCCTGAAACCATCGCCCGCCACCGCGACCCAGTCACCTAGGTCGATGAATAGGTGTGACGTCGGATTGACCACCACCACCGGAGCGGTAAACCGTGCACCCTTCATGTTAAAGAGCGTAGGCTGCACTTCGATTGGCACTGGACCTTTGTTGTTCAGCATAAGTTTGGCGCTGAAGCCATTCTTCAGCGTGTAATAAGACCCACCCAATAGATGCTCTTTTTTGTTGGCCTCGTCTCCTCCACAGCATCCGACCGTTGTACTCTTTGCTTTGGCGGTCTGCGGTGTACCGGCTTCGACATTCACTAGTCGAAAGACCTTAGAATTTGAAACGGTAATCAGCGTTAACCCGACCACTGCCCCGAAAACAACAGCAAGAGTTTTGATTCGAATGGAACGAAGCGTGGTGTAAGGAAACATGAGGATGACTCCTTTGATTTCAGTGAGAAGCAGTGACACGATGACCGAGATGGAGGGGCGGCAGTCGGATGTGAGCGGACAGTGAAATTTCGTCGCGAAATCTATGTCAGTGAGGATGGTGTGTCAAGGAAAGTGCGTCTGTTGTAAATCGGTTTTCTCGCCCTAAAAAGTAAGGTCCCTTACTCCCACGAAGGATCACCATAATCAGAAGGGACCTCCTGATGCAGCAAGCAGCTACCGCGCGCCTCGAAAAGCTGATTAGTAGTCAGGAAGATGCGAACGAGAGTGACCCAACAGTGACCCAAGTCCAAAATGCGGGTTAATTTACTGCCTGTAAGTTATTGAAAGGATTGGAGGCGGCGATCGGAATCGAACCGATGAATAAAGGTTTTGCAGTCTTAAAGAGCCTGTTCTGGAGCGTTCAGTGTCGTTCATTCATGACTGATTTTATTGGAGCGTCTCTCGATTCAATCTTCGGTTTGATTAGTCCCGTCCAGTCTCGTTCAGGAGTGTTTGCACACTTCGTGCACACTTCTTAGACGGCGAATCGCGGTAAAAACGAAAGTCATGGGGTGGTTTTTGCAATTATCGGTAGTCCTAATTCTTCCAGAGGTATCGCTCCAAAGTAGTAATGACACCCGACGTTGGTGATGTACTCCAACACATCTTTATAACCGGGTTTTTTGAACCAGTCACTTAACAGGTAGACGTACTCCACATCGATGCCAGTACCGGCAAGAAGTTTTTGATACTGCTTCTTTTTGAAGTCGCACGTCTGAAGTTTCTCATCTACAGAACCAGCTCCTTGTTGAAACTTACACTCGATAACAAAAAGAGTACTGTTAGCTAGAACAAGAATACTGTTATCCGGCAGGAGGCGTTTCGAGATCAGCTCAAACCAAGTGACACCCCTTTCGCTTAGTAAGTCATAAAAACTGTGCTTTTTGAATATGCGAGCGACGAGCTTACCCTCGTAATAGACAGAACCCTCTTTCACGTTATAGCCAGGTTGGCTTTGCAGAAATGTACCCAGGTCTGTGGTGCCTTCAAACAGCAGACCGGTTTTGGTGCTAGAACCCCCAACACCTCCCCTTTTCATGTGTCACCTTAGAATAGGCTGTCTTGGGCTAGAAGAGCTGTGTACCTTCTAATCGTTAGATCCACATACTCTGGATTAACTTCGATACCAATGTAGCTGCGATTTCCAATTGACATGGCGGCGATACCAGTCGTACCACTTCCGTTGAAAGGGTCGAGAACTAAGTCCCCATCGTTGGTAGAGGCCGCGATGATCCTTTTGAGGAGAGCTAAGGGTTTTTGAGTCGGATGTTTACCCTCATCTTTTTCCGTCCCCCCCGGCGTTGGGATACTCCAAACCGAACGCATCTGCAGCTCCGGTTTCTTCATCTTATCTTCTGGAAACTTGCCATTCTTCATCGCTTCGTAATTGAAGGTGTGTTTGGATTTCTTGTCTTTCCTGGCCCACAGTATCGTCTCGTGACTCGCCGTGAAGAATCGGCAGCTCAGATTTGGAGAGGCGTTGGGCTTGAACCAGGTGATGTCGTTTAGTAAGTGGAAGTCTAGTCTCTGCAGTAAGAACCCGCATTGGTAGATGGAATGGTAGGTTCCGCTTATCCAAATTGTACCTTGTGGTTTTAGTATCCGGCGGCATTCAGAAATCCAGGCTTCATGAAAGTTGAGATCGTTCTCGAAGCCATTGCTTTTGTCCCACTTGCCCTTGTTAACGCTAACCATTCTTCCCGCCTGACAGGTGAAACCATCATTTGAAAGTAAGTAAGGCGGATCAGCAAAGATCATATCTACCGAGTTGTCGGGCAAGCCTCCGAGCACAGCCAAGGAGTCGTCGTTATAGAGAACAAAGGACGGCTCCTCAAAGACTGGTGAGAGCTCGGACTTAGGATCGAGTTGTAGTATTGCTGCCATTAGTCTAATTTAATCTCTTTCAAGAAAATGCGCCACATCACGGCGGCAGCAAAGTTCGCTCAAGTAGCCGGTGAGGAAGCATAAAGTTTTGGCGCTATCCCAGAAATGACGGCTCCATTCCCCTTACCACCGAGTTTCTTAATCACAAAATATGAGAGTGTGGATTTCATTGGTTCCGGAGCTTACGGCCGAGTTTTTCGCTGTCTTAGTCACGGTAGAAACACCGCTGTAAAGGTTCTAAATCCCGCTAGCGAAGAAGTCACGCATATCCGATTCCTTCAGGAAATTGAAATCCTTAAGAAGTTGGACCATCAGCACGTCGTTAAGCTTCTGAACGCCGGTGAAGACGACGGTAATCACTGGTATGAATCGGAGTACGCGAATGAAGGACACTTCGGGAAAATGTTCGGGTACTTATTCTATAACGATCTGCATCGAGTGAAGTATTTCAGTCAGATCTGTCTAGGTCTCTCAGTAATCCATGATTTAGGAATAATCCACCGCGATCTCAAACCTAGCAATGTCTTGGTATTTCAGTCGGAGTCTGATCAAGAGGTGACACTGAAGATTGCCGACTTTGGATTGTCATTGATCGCAGGAGTTTCGCCTCGATTGACCGCAACAGGGGACGTGGTGGGTACTGCAGACTACCTGGCTCCCGAGGTAAAACAAAACCCACGAAGAGCTACTGTAAAGACTGACATCTATTCTTTGGGAATCACATTTCTTGAGGCATGTACCGGCCACACTTCAATCAGTGAAAACAACTTAAAGTCAGTGTCCCCTGTTTTGGCACCAATAATTAGAAGGATGGTTAGTTTCTCGCCTGACGAGCGTCACCAGTCGGTAGCAGAGGTCCTGGAAGATCTCAACAAACCTTCTCTTTCTATGCTAATTCTTGGTCGAGAACTCGAGCCAAACGAGCCCGGTTTTCCGTCTTTCAGCAGCAATATTGCAGGCGTACTGCAACGGCAAGTTGAAGTTCTTCATTCGAGTACACCGGAGACCATAGAAGACTCGACAACCCGCTTGGAACAGTCGATGGATCGTTTGGGAAGTCACGTTTATGACAATAAGGCTCAAACAATTAGTTCGATACCTATTCATGCGCTAAAGATATTGGATGAAGTAAAGCCTGTTAGGCTCTTGAATCTGATGCAAACATTCGCCGTAGCCGCGGACAAAACAAGAGTGACAGATTTCTTTTTCAACGGATCGGATACGTGGGCTTGGTTCTTAGTTCAAGTTTATGGTTTTGCTTCTTATGCACAAACAAAGGATCTATGTTTGGAATCGCTAGTTAGGATAATGACGCGGTTCGATACCGAGGTGATCCGGTATCGCGTTTATCACTTAATTAAGAGTATGGACGACCCAACGGACATCCAACACTTGAGTGAGTTTTTACGCTATCAAAAGCGGGAAGACATCGCGGATCTTCTCAATGGAGTCCCTCACGAGAGAGAACTTGATGATGAGGCTCTTCGGAACATTCTCGCCAAGAGCCAAACCTCCCATACGTCGCAATAGCCTTGGTGAGCCACTACCTGGTTCGTGCGACAAACACTCGTTTAAGGTGATGCAGGACAATAATCATAGTGAAGAGTGGGCAAGTGAGGCTGAGCTCCAAGAGTCCCTTGAGATGCTCAAGACGAGGGTGGGGCAGATCAACGCTGTCTTTGCCTGTTTTGGCTCTGCCGCTCAGCACGCGCAGTTTTTCGAGGTCGCGTTAGCCGAGTTCCTACGCGACTACAACAAGGTCGCGAACGAAGCGATCACTTTGCAGGATTTGGAACTCTTGAACAAGAAACTCCAGAAGAAAACTTTGGGTGCCTTGCTCAATGAGTTCTCGCGATACGTGACAATCAAAGACCCAAAGGTTGTTCAGTTCTTGGAGTTAGCACTGGACCGAAGAAACTTCTTGATGCACCATTTCTTTCCTGACCGAAGCATAAAATTACAATCCGAGGATGGCCGCATGAGCCTGCTTTCAGAACTAGTGTCGATCGACTGCCTTCTCCAGGAAGCGGCAACGATTGTAAGGGGCATGAACATTGCAATGTCTCGGGCCATTGCGAAACAAAGTGACCCTGAGGCGCAAGCGGACGATGCCGACAAGAAGGTCCTTTTTACGGCAGAAGTTAAGCTCCCATGAAGATCTCCGAGGCTAGCAACTACCTGCACCCGAGCCAAAGGTGGGGCATCGCGACCCTCAGGGCACTTAGCCACTTCTTGCTACCCAGAAACGTTTATTTGTTGATGGCCCACGTTCACTTGAGCGGCGTTTTGAATGACTACAGGTGCGTACCTTCTTAAGTCTCTGAGCTGCCGCAGCACTCGCAGGAATTGCCTGTTATAACCATCGGCCAGTCGATGCGCTTGGTCTATCGCATCCGCTTCAGATTGATAAGGCGATTTCCAACGACTCGCTTCAAAACGCTTTATCGCCTCACGCTGTCCGTCGTGAATGCGTATTGCTCGTTCATGCGCGATAGTGGACCAGTACATCTGCAACGAATAAGAAACTGCCAGCATTTCGATCATCGCTGATTCGATACCGCCCTGCGGTTGCCACTGGTCCGCGAATGAATCCCTGATCGCAAGATACTGCGCAAATGAGTAAGGCGTTGTATTCTCGCCCGCTACCTTTGCTCCGCGCTTACCGCTTTGTAACTCATCGTCCGCAGCTTCTCGTACTCGTGACCACAGCTTGAAGCAATCGTCTGTATTGACCTCAGCAATTGCAGCAAGGTGTCCCCAATTTGTTTCTTCCACTGCTAAACCTTCGACACAACCACGTCGCCATTCATGATTTTTTTTCGTTTCTTCGAGAGCGTCTTCGTGAGTGTTTGAACCTCCACATTCACTCTTATAGAACGCTACCGTCGCGACGAATGATTTTGCTGCTGCTGCTAAAACCTGGCGCGTTTCAGAATCGTCTAGGCTGGTTTCGTACTTGTGGTTGCGAGTGAACTTTCCGCCGCTTGGTAATTCTAAAAGCTGCGTTTGACGTACGGTGCGAGGGGCGCGTCGACGTGCGGCGCGAGCAGTTTTATCAACCTCAAAAAACTTTGCCGTCTGTTTGTTCACTGAGATGCCGGACGTTGCCCGCGGTTGTTGAGTTATGCCTTAAGGTCGCGCACCAATTGAAAGATTTGTGTTTTGAGTTGGTCGATTTGGTTCAACTCGTGGTTTCCCATTTTGACAATGCCACTCATGGTCCTATGCCGATCACAGATGCTTAAAATATCAGTAATTCGGTGCTCGATGGCTCGGAGTATCGCCTTTGGTTTGTCGCTGTACAGGGATAAAGGTTTGATTGTAATGGGATAGCCTTCAACAGATCCGGAAAGAATAAACTTCTTCACCTTTTCTAGGGACCCATACATACGTTCGTAATCGCCTTCTTGATCCTGCAAATGTCTCAAGGCCCCTCGATCCAAATATTCCCGCAGATTCTTGATAGACGCGGCATCGGTAGTCAAAGAGTATGTGGTAGGTGAAAGTCG
>JANNON010000813.1:0-26045 GCA_031399105.1 Blastocatellia bacterium
TAGAGTGTTTAAGGTCTCTTTCAAAACCTGTTGAATTTTTCGCGTCGGCCCGGTCGCTACGCTCCGCGGTTCTGATTGCTTCGCGCCTGTCCAAGGCTTCGCCCCGCAGATTCACCATTGAGTGTTTGGTTTTGGTGCAAAGCGCGAATCCGAAGAATCTCGTCGTCATAATTATCCTCGTAGTCTGCTGGGTTAATGTCTTTGTTTGAGTCTTCAGGCATGTCCTCTACTCGAGGCTGAGCCGTCCGATGTGCGGCGGTGGCTATGCCCCGCCGCCAGCCCGCGAACTTCGGGGGCTACGCCCCAAACCGGTCGGAACAACGGGGCACAGCCCCATTCAAATGGTGAACTGGCCGGCGGGGCGAAGCCGCCGCCTCACATCAGACGGCTCAGCCGAAGCAACGAACCATGGCACAAATCAATGAACATCTCTTACTTATCACTTGTCACCTGTCACTTCCTACGTGTCACTTGTCACTTGCCCTTCGGCATATTGCAGTTTGTACAGCATCCAATAGAGACCGCGTTCAGCGAGTAACTGCTGATGCGTGCCTTGCTCGCGGATCTCACCGTGATGAAGAACAATGATCTGGTCCGCACGTTGAATTGTCGAGAGCCGGTGCGCCACGACAATCGAAGTTCGATCGCGCATCACCCGCTCAATCGCCTGTTGGATCAGTTGCTCAGTCTCGGTATCAATTGAGCTGGTAGCTTCATCGAGTATTAACAAAGCCGGATCGAACGCGAGCGCACGAGCAAAAGAGATTAACTGTTTCTGACCCACCGAGAGTCCGGCGCCTCGCTCGCGCACTTCTGCGGCAAATCCATCACGCAAGCGCTCGATAAAACGATCGGCGTGAACTTCGTGAGCGGCCCACTTAACACGGTCTTGCGAAATCTCCTGTCGTCCTAAACGAATATTGCTCTCAACAGTACCGCTGAAGAGAAAGACGTCCTGCAGCACTACTGCGAAGTTTTGACGGAGCGATTGCAGGTCCCACTCGCGCAGATCGACTCCGTCCAGCAGAATGCGCCCGCGTTGCACATCGTAGAACCGCATCAACAGATTCGTGATCGTCGTCTTTCCTGAGCCAGTATGACCGACCAGCGCCACAGATTGCCCGTGCGCAACCTTGAAGGAGACATCTTTCAAAATCCAGTCTTCGTCTTTGTATGCGAACCAAACGTTTTCAAACTCAATAACACCGCGGGCACGCCCCGAGCGCTGGGGGACTTCCGGACTGGTGATCGCGATTGGCAGATCCAGTGTTTTGAAGATGCGATGTGAAGCCACTACCGCGCCTTGCAGAACGTTGTATTTATCTGAAATGTCGCGAATCGGCTGGAAGAGAAAGCCCGAATATTGAATGAATGCGACGAGCGCGCCCAGCGTCAAGACAGTGTGTTCCGGCGTGTTCTGCATCACGCGATAACCGCCGTACCAGATGATTAACGCGATCCCGGCGGCCCCGATTAGATCCACCAAAGGAAAGAAGACGGCATAGAACCAGATCGTTTCGATATTCGCGTTCTTATAGTCTTCGTTAATCTGCTGAAATCGAATCAGAGACTTCTTCTCAGCGTTGAAAATCTGGACGGTTTGCGCACCGGCAAAGTGCTCCTGAAGAAAAGCGTTGATGCGTGCGATACGTGTGCGCACCATGTCATAGCCGCGCCGTGCTCCTTTCCGAAACCACGTGGTGGCCGCAAACAGCATCGGCACAGTCAATAGCGTGACCAGCGTCAAGCGCACATCCATCCACAACATCATGCTAATGATGGCGACGATCATGACCAGGTCACCGAGAATATCAGTGACGCCCTCAGTGAAAAGTTGGTTCAGAGAATCTACGTCATTAGTCAGACGAGTCATGATGCGGCCCACCGGATTACGATCGTAGTAGGCTACTTCCTGACGCTGCAGCTTGTCGTAAAGCTCGCGGCGAATATCAAACATTGCATACTGGCCCACTGAGTTAACCAGTAGCGCCTGAAAATAAGAGAAAACAAAGCGCAGCAACTGAGTGCCAAAGAACAGTCCCACGAGCAGCATCAACCCATCGGTTTTGCGCGGCAGGATGTACCAGTCGATGGCGTACTCAGTGAACTTCGGTTGTAAAACACCGAGCAGGTTCAACATGAGCGTCAGCAGCAACGCCGGAATCACCAGGCGCAGATACGGCAGCAGATAGCGGAGCAATCGTCGAGCGACCTGCAGATCGTAGGTCTTGCCGATCGCTTCCTCTTCGTGAAATTCCTTAACTGCCGTAGACATGAATCAAAGTACTGCCTAATCCGATGGGGTTTTATACGACGCGGCGAGCAGTTGTTCGCGACGTGGAAAATGAAGGGCCATCCCAATTGCTGCGATTAGAAAAAGTACGAAGTAATCGTGATTGCCGACCAGAAACCGCTCCATGAGTCCCAGCAGTGCGCAGACCTCACACATCGCACAGGCGACCACAAGTGCCTTTTGCACCAACAAGACGTCCTGCTTTTCAACTGACCGCTCGAGCATTTTTCGCTTCACCGCAAATGACAAGACGACCAGGAAAGTTCCGACAGCGGTTAATACCGCAATAAGCAGCGAGCGTCGGGGAGTTTGTGGGTCTACTTCGATAGGCTCCATCATGAAGAGCGAATAGAGGAAGTAGAGCCCGATGGTCATAAATAAAGCGAGCCACAGCACCACCATCGTCTGGTATCGCTTATCGAGATTGTTATCCATGGTTTAAGTAGGACAGACATTCCTGTCTGTCTGTTCTTAATTTGTTTCCCTTTTACTGTGACTGCGAAGCTCGGAAGACAAAAGGAATGTCTGTCCTACGTCGCAGCCAATTCTTCTTCGAGCAACTGTCGTTCGTAAAGCGCCGCGTATTCGCCGCCGAGCGCAAGGAGTTCATTATGCGTTCCGCGCTCGATGATTCGTCCTTCTTCAAGAACACAAATGAGATCTGCATCCCTCACGGTTGAGATGCGATGCGAAACAATCAAGCTGGTGCGCTCGCGCATTACACCTCGTAACTGGGTCAGAATTTTTTCTTCTGTGTACGTATCGACAGAAGATAGAGCGTCATCCAAAATCAGAATGCGAGGCGCTCGCAGGACCGCGCGTGCAATCGCTGTCCTTTGCTTCTGTCCGCCCGAAAGCGTAATGCCGCGTTCGCCAACTAACGTATCGAATCCCGCCGGAAACGTCTGAATATCTTCGGTTAGTCCAGCAGTCTCCGCCGCCCATTCAATCTCCGAGCGCTCGGCGCTTTCCACACCGAACGCGATGTTCTCAGCGAGCGTATCGCTAAACAAGAAGGTCTCTTGCGGAACATAACCGATGCTTGATCGAAGTTGGGCCAGCGGATAGTCACGAACTGATACGCCGTCGATGTATACGGTCTCCGGCGCCGCTTCGATCACGCGCGGAATAAGATTCACGAGCGTGGACTTGCCACTGCCAGTGCGCCCTACGAAGGCGACTGTCTGTCCTCGTTCAATCGTCAGGTTGATATCGTGCAGCACCGGCTCTTCATTTTGGCTATGACGGAACGTCAGATTGCGAAACTCAATGCGACCCACCACCGGCGGCTGCTCAACTACTGCCGGAGAATCAACGATGGCGGGCTTGATCGCGAAGATTGCGTTCATCCGTTTAAGGCTGGCCGTACCACGCTGATAAAGATTTACGACATAGCCCAACGCGATCAGCGGCCAGATAAGCCGGCTGAGATACATGTTGAAAACGGTGAAGTCTCCGACGCTGATCTCACCGCGAATTGCCAGTGGTACGCCGGCCCAGATGATCAATATGAAACCAATCCCGATGAGAAACTGCATCAATGGACGCATGGCTGCGTCGATCTTTACGAGACTCAGGTTCTTCTCCGCATATTGGCGGTTGAGATCGTTAAAAGCTGCGATCTCCGAGTCTTCCTGTGCGTAGGCGCGCACTACGCGAACACCTGTAATATTTTCCTGGGCGCGCGCGGTGATCTGGGCAAAGAAATCCTGAATTTTCTCGAAACGAACATGCACCTGTTGTCCGAAGAATTTCACCGTGAGCGAGACCAACGGCATCGTGACAAACAGCAGCAGCGTCAACCACCAGTTGATCCTGAACATCAACGGCAAGACGATGACGACCACGAACATGGTCTGCAGCGTGTACATGATCATCGGTCCGGCCAGTTGACGTACGGCGCCCAGATCGTTGGTGGCGCGCGCCATTAGATCACCGGTTCGATGGTCCTGAAAGAATGATTGGGGCTGGTCTACCAGATGGTTATAAAAATCGTGGCGCAGGTCGTACTCAATCTTGCGAGACATCCCAATCAGGATCCGTCGCTGAAGAAAGAGAAAGATGCCGCTGACGATGCTGGCGCCGAGGACCTTTAACGCTGAGATGGTTAGCTTCTCCCAGTTAATCTCCGTCCAGTTCTCGTCGATCGCTTTGCCGACGATCAAGGGGATATAGAGATTAAAGACTACCCCGGCGGCAATGCAGATAATGCCGATCGTTAACTCTGCTTTGTAGGGACGGAAGTAACGGGCGAATTTTCTTAAATCATGCATGAGCAACGCGAGGCCGACTTTGACACTAATCAGAACTAAAAGTGGCGAAGCGTTATGATGCGCGATTTTTTATTGAGACACCAGACGGCAGATGTGAGGCTGCGAGGAGTTCGAAAAACATCCACAGATTACACAGATGACGCAGATTCAGGAGTGGAAAGCCACAGGACACCTTCTGCGGTACCTCTCAAAATACGGGAGGCAGCTCCTTATTGAAGAAATAAAGAATCCGCCTCATCTGTGAAATCTGTGGATAGCTTTCCTGCGATCGAAGTCAGAGGCGATCAATCACTTCGACTAAATCACTCTGGTCCCTGACTTCTTCGGCAGGATCATATCTGTCGGGTTCAGCGGGCGGCAGACTCACGCGATTGCGTCCAGCGCGCTTTGAACTATAGAGCGCCCGGTCAGCCGCGACGACGAGCGTGTCACGTGAAGATCCATGAAGCGGAAATGTCGCGAGCCCGAATGAGGCCGTCATCTGGCCATAGCCGGGAACTGCAGTAGACTCGATTCGCTGTCGTAAGCGCTCAGCCACAATCAGCGCCCCTTCGCAATTCGCCTGCGGCAGGATCACGACAAACTCGTCGCCTCCCAATCTCGCCGGAGTATCAACGGCTCTCAATTCCATGCGAAGATTTTCAGCGAGCATGCGCAAGGCAACATCGCCTGTTTCGTGTCCCGCAGTGTCGTTGATCCCTTTGAAGTTATCGAGGTCGATCATGATGAGCGAGAGTGGCTGGCGCATACGCGTGGCCAAGTGCAGATTCTTCTCCAGTTGCAGCTCAAAAGATCGGCGGTTGAAACAGCCGGTTAGTCCGTCGGTTAGGGCTTGTTGCTGCATCTGGGCGAACATGTGGGCCTGGTTCACGGCCACGGCGAGCTGATCGGCTACGGTGTGTAGCAACAGCAGTTCATTCTCGGCCCATACGCGTACGGGATCGTCGGAGCGAACCATCAGGATGCCGGCAAAGCCATCATTAAAGATCAAGGGAATCGTAGCTTGAGCACAGGTGACCTTATCATCGAAATGATCGCCGTCAACAACATGCGCCTTAAGTGAACTCCCAACTTGAATACTGAGCGTATCAAGCTCGCCGATGAGCCTGGCTTTCCCCGCCGCATCTGGTTGGTCCGAAGCGCGGAAGTAGGCCTTCGTCATCTGTCGGCCGAGAAATACTCCATCCACTCGCACTGCACAGCACATCACGTTTAAAGCGCGTCCTACTTCATTGGCCGCCGTGTCGAGTACGCGATCCAGATCCAGCGAGTTTCGAATGGTGGTGGCGATGCGGTTGACTGCGATTTCGCGTTCGGCTTGTTCCTGCAGCAAGCGCGCCAGCTTGGTGGTAACTCCCAGCGTTAGCTGTAACGAAGTGGCTTTCGGCATCGACAGCCTAACGGCTTTAGCAAACTCCGCCGCGTGGAAGGGCTGCTCCGCAGTTACCCTCGCCATCAGATATTCGAGCGCCGAGTAGACCACGTCCGGTTCAAACGTCCAGACCACCATCTCGCTTGAGTCTTCTTCGTTCTCTCCTTCCGTTCTCACGGAAGCGAGCAAGGCGGAAAACCGAGCGTCTGCGATGACTACAAATCGTTCGCGCGCTGGACCCTGTTCGACGCGCTCCCAGACTATCGATTGCGTGTGATGCTTTCCTCTTTCGAAGATGGGACCAGCAAGCCCGTCGTCCGCACCAACCATGAGAAATACTCCGCGTGCTGTCCGGTCGAGGCTCTTCATGCGCGCTATCTCGCGCGCTGTGCGGTCAGGGGTCGGCGGTAGACTCTCGATCACGAGGGCAGAAAGGTTGTTTTCCAATACCACATCTTCAAAATACCGCTGAAGCTGCGTAATGGTCGACGTGCCGCAACGCACGGGAGTCAGCTGTTTAGAATGCTGCGCCAGGAGGGAGTGATACAGAGAATACATTTGGGCTTGTAGCGTGGGAGCGACCAGCAGTTGAATTGGACTACCAAGGTAAACCGATGGGATGCGGGCATCCGTTGGGCGAGTGCTTCGGAAGGCCAACGACATTTTACATGGATTAACACGGGGTGTCCACGAGAATATTTTGTGAGGTTTCTGGCTTGGATTAATTTCTTATGTAGGTGCTAAGTGCCGTAGCTACAAGCTTTCCGTCGTCGTCCACCACTTCCGCCGAGACCACGACAATACGTCTGCCGGCCCTGATTACTTTGGCCATCGCGGTCGCCTGGCCGCTGCTGAGAGGGCGCAGAAAGCTGATGGTGAGGTCGATGGTGGTGGTTCGTTCACCCGATTCGATGAGAGTTAAGGTGGCAAAGGCGGTCGCACTGTCGATTAGAGAAGCAATCGCGCCACCATGCACGATCCCGTAATTTCGTTTCAGCTCGTCCTTGATAACGAGAGAGAGTTTGGCAACTCCAGAAGCCAGCTCGATAACCTCGATACCCAACAATCTTGCGTATGGGATACCTGCGAGCGCTTCGCGAATCTGCTGCTCGCGCTCAGTGGTCAATTCACCGCGAGTCATGATCTGTAACTCTCGCCAGGTTGGGTTGGTTCCACAATTACCGCCGTGCCGTAGGCGAGAACTTCGGTCACTCCTGCGGAAATCTCGGTGGTGTCGTAACGTGCACCGACAACTGCGTTGGCGCCAAGCTCGCTGGCATGTTGGATCATGATCTCGAAAGCATCTGAGCGTGTGTCTTCGCAGAGCTTGGTCCAGACAGTGATGTTGCCACCGACAATTGTCTGGAGCCCGGCTCCGATGGTCGCAAAAATGTTGCGCGACCGAACTACGATCCCACGCACCACACCCAGGTTTTGCATGATGCGAAAATTTGGGAGTTCGAAAGCCGTCGTCACCATCTGGTGTGAGACAGAGTAGTGAGGCGTGCTGATGTTGTAAGGCGGTCGTTGTGCCAGTGGGTCAACATTCATAACTTTTCCTTTCGATAGCTAACGCTTTTTGAAGAGCGTGTGCTTTCCCATCCGTTCAGTGCGACTCTTGCGTCCGGCATTGGGAATCCAAACGTATGTTTCCAGTTTGCAGCGACCTCGTTCATTAAACTGAACGCCTTCGGCTTCAAGCATACGCTGTTGTTTGTCGTGCGGAAGCACGAGTCCGACAGTTGAGCAGGCACCTTGTGCGTTTATGACACGATGCCAGGGTGTGTCGTTACTCGAGTTATGCATAACGTATCCGATTGTCCTCGCGGTATACCCTTCACCCAGTAGTTCTGCGATTTGACCGTACGTCATCACGCGGCCCGCAGGAATGCGCCGCACCAGCTTATAAACTTTTTCGCGGTAGCGAGAATCGTCACGCATGAGAATCAAGAGCGTTAAAGGTTTAGAGCTCGCGTAAGACAGCGCGTGCCGGAGCTCCATCGCCGGTACCTTCTGCAATCTTCAAGGGCAAACAAATTAGTTCATAACGGCCAGGTGTTACTTCCGATAGATCCAGGCCTTCCAGAATTACTGCTCCTTCTGAAAGCAGCGCCAGATGCGTTGGGTGATTTTCGGAGTTGAAGTTTTCGATGGAAAGGTAATCGATCCCGACCAGCTTGATGCCAGCCCGCACTAATCGGTGCGCAGCCTCGGGCTCGAGATAAACGTAGTCTGTGTGAAACGTCTTTGTCTCTTGATGCCAGAAGCTCGAGTTGCGTGTCTTGAACAAAATGCGCTCCGTGCCGGCCGGAACGTTTGCGGCGACAAACGCGTCATCGATCTCATTGCGCTCAGCTGGCAATTCAACTACCAGAGCTTCACCAATCAGCGAGTCCAGCAACATTGATTCAACCCTTGTCGCCTGGTCGATGAAGTGCGCGGGGGCATCAACGTGAGTTCCAGAGTGCGCGCCGAAGTGTAAGAGCGAAACATTGGCGCCATCTCCGTTTCCAAGGCTGGCCCACTGATGAATCTCGATGCCGGGATCGCCAGGATAGGTTGGTGTCTTACTCGAGAGCGGTACGGAAATGTCGTAGAAGCGCATTTAATGTGTTGGTTGCAGGGTCTTGGATAATAGCTAAAGGCAATTCACAGATTACACAGGATAAGAAGCCGAAGGGAACAGCAAAGAGGTAAGCCAGGAGAGAAATATCTGAAGGGGTAAGATAAAGGGGAGTGAGCAGCAGCTTCCAAAGGTCTTTTTTTACCTAATCTGTGCAATCTGAGAAGCACTAATCCGAAATCTTGTTTGCAACAAGAAGTTGTTTGGGTGGCATGAAGTCATTACCGTGACGCAGTAGCGTCGGGTCAACGATTCGTCCACCACTCATCATTGTCTGCTATCGACCGTTGACCCGACGTTACCCAAACACTTTGGTTGCGACGAAGCTGCGCTATGTAATTTGTGGATAAGGTTTCGCTGCTTGCGACAGTTACGATTGATGCGTTAGCATCGAACTCCGCTAACTAATCGATGATCACACCTTCTCATCTCAATCAATGAAGCCAAAAATCGCTGCCTCAAGTTATCTGAACTCCGCTCCGCTAATTTGGAGCTTCAGCCATGGATCTCGACAAAACGAAATAGAATTATCTGACCCCGTGCCTTCGCGTTGCGCGCAACTGCTTGCCGAGGGAGAAGTCGATGCCGCGCTTGTTCCGGTAATCGAGTATCAGCGTATCCCAGAACTAAGCATTGTTCCTGGTGTGTGTGTCGGGTCTTGCCGCGAAGTAAAAAGCGTCGTACTCGCTTCCAAAGAGCGAGAGTTATCGTCTATTCGAAAGGTTGCCCTGGACGAGTCGTCGCGTACTTCTGCGACGCTCTTGAAGATTATCTTTCGCGAGTTTGTCGGGATCGAACCGGAGTGGTCGCCATCGGTGCCGGATCTTAAAGCGATGCTCGCAAATAACGATGCGGCGCTGATTATCGGCGATCCCGGGATGACGTTTCCGCGAGTCGGCTTGTACGTCTTTGACATGGCGGCGCTGTGGCGAAGTTATACGGGACTCGGATTTGTGTTTGCGATGTGGATGATTCGCAACGAGGCCCCGGCGAGTGTTTCGCAAGTAGATTTCAACGCAGCCTGCGCGGAAGGATTGGAGCGAATCGAAGAGATCGTCGATTTTTATCAGGATACGTTGTCATTGCCGAGAGCTGAGCTGTTTACATATCTGCAACACAACATCAGTTTCCAGCTTGATGCTGAAATGCGCAGCGGCTTGGACCGTTATTACGAATTGGCCGCCAAGCATGGGTTGATAACGACTGTGAAGGAATTGACTTGGCTAGCCTTGTAGCCGGCCCAACTAGACAACAGCAATTGTCCAAAACACTTTTTTCCAACCTGAAATGTGTCAACTCTGCGAGTCAAACTGAGCACCCCTGAGGCGGCAGGCTTAGTTGGAGAAGTCTTACGCGATGACTTAGTATGAGGCTGGCACTATGAAAACCACAGACATTCAGGAGATTCTGGATCGATCAGTAAGCGGTGAGCGGCTGACAGCCGAGCAGTGCACAGCGCTCCTTGAATCAAACGAACTCGCGCGCATGGGTGTAGCCGCTGACGAGATTCGCACCCGTCGTCATCCGGACAACATCGTCACCTACATCATCGATCGGAATATTAACTACACCAATGTTTGCAACGTCGTGTGCACCTTCTGTGCATTCTATCGACGACCTGGTGCGGCTGACACGTACGTGCGAACGATCGAGGAGATCAGCGCAAAGATCGACGAGACAATCGCATTGGGTGGCACGGGCGTCTTAATGCAGGGCGGACTTCACCCGGATTTTGGCATCGAGTGGTACGAAGACTTGCTGCGGACATTGCGCGCTAAATATCCGAACGTGCAGCTTCATTGTTTCTCACCACCCGAGATCCACAACATTCACTTAATCTCCGGACTTGATTACGAGACGATCATGGGCCGCCTGAAAGAGGCTGGTCTTTACAGTCTGCCAGGTGGGGGAGCGGAGATTCTCGATGACGAAGTTAGAAAACGCGTCGCGACAAAGTGCACGACCGATGAATGGCTTGGAGTGATGCGTGCCGTGCATCGGGTTGGCTTGCGCTCGACAGCGACGATGATGTTCGGCATCGGCGATCGAGTCGAACATCGAGTGCGTCATCTACTACGAATTCGAGATCTGCAAGATGAAACCAGCGGCTTCACTGCTTTTATTCCGTGGACGTTTCAGCGGGAGAACACCGCGCTCGGTCGTCGTATCAAGGACGAGCCCACGGGAGTTGATTATTTGAAGATGCTCGCGGTGTCGCGATTGTTTCTGGACAATGTAGAGAACTTTCAATCGTCGTGGCTGACCCAGGGACTAAGGCTTGGTCAGGTAGCGCTTCGATTCGGCGCCAATGATATGGGTTCGGTGATGATTGAAGAGAACGTTGTCTCGGCGGCGGGCGCACACAATGAAGCTGATGAAAAGATGCTTCGTTACCTCATTCGCGAAGCCGGCTTTATTCCGCAGCAGCGCGACATTCTCTATAAACACGTAAATCGAGCTGAGTCGCTGGCGCTGGATGGCGTAGCTGACAGAAACCTTCCGATAGAAGTTCCCGCGCTTCCTCTCTAAATTCAATCCTGCGAAGCACCAGTCGAGAATCTTGTTTTTGCCGCAAGAGGTTTTTTGGCAGCATGAAGTCAGTACCGTAACGCGGTAGCATCGGGTCAACGATCGTCACCACTCGGTATTGTAGGTTCGGCACCGTTGACCCGACGCTCCGCGCTACGGTACTGACTGCGACCCACTACTGCTTAAGCGGCAAACGATTTTGCGAGGAAGGCATCGCGGACAAGTGCATTAAACTTCTCTGGATGTTCCTGTTCAGGCAACATCCGACAATGATCAAAGACTTCGAATCGCGCGCGCGAATTTAACTGCAACAGCGCCAATCCATGTTCAAGCGGGGTCGTCGCATCCTGCTTTCCCCAAACAAGCGTCACATTCTGGCCCAGGCGTGAGAACGCCGCGCGGGTATCCGTGTTGAGATAACCGGACAAAAACGCAGCTATGGCGTACTGGGCGCCCGGCTGGTGACTGGTCGCGTAAAGATTCGCCACCAGCCTGTCGGTAACTCGGCGCGGATCATGAAAAAGGTGGTTGCCGGCGTAATCTCGAATGCTGCGTTCACTTGCCATCACGTTATAAAACGAAGTTCCCAGCACCGGCGACTGTAGTAACCCATAGAACGCCGCGCCAGCCATGCCGGGGCGATTGTTTAGTTTGTCGACGCCAGTTGGCGCATTCAAAACCAACGCGCGAATCAACTTCGGATGCTCATCGGCAACTCGAATTGCGTAAGCCGCGCCAACCGAGCTCGCTACCACGTTTGAGGGAACGCCGGCGACTTCACGAATGAAGTCAGAGATCAAATCGACGTAGAGGTCGGCTGAGTAAGGAGCGGTGGCAGGCTTGTCCGAGAGACCAAAACCAAGGAGATCGAGCGCAAAGACGCGGAAGTCGGTTGCCAGGTCGTCGAAGTTCTTGCGCCACATGAAACTCGAAGCGCCAGCGGCGACACCGTGGATAAATACTAAGGGAGGTGCTGAAGTCGAAGGCCCCGCCGTCTTATAGAACACACGGCCGTGTTGCCAATCGAAGAATCGAGCTTCACCACCGAGAGCGCTATTGTCCGGCTCGCTGACGTTGCGTCGAATCGAGGCATTGACCGCAGCCAGTGCCGCCACACCTGCGCCTCCCGCTAACACTGTCTTCCAAAGATTTCCGAGCTTACTCATTGTGGGAGATGTTGGAGGTTAGATGTTGGATGTTAGGTGCGGGGAGATGTTGGATGTCAGATGCTGGTTGTTGGTGCGGAGCCGTTGACCAGAGATTCCGTCAGGGCAACCAGTAGGTTCATCAAAATACTAACATCTAACATCCAGCATCTGACATCTTCTTAAATAAACGCAAAATCAAACTGTTCCTGATGTATTGAAAGATCGCTGGTGACATCGATGGGCCCGACGTACTCCTCGATTTCGTTCAAGACATCGCGTTCAGTGCTCCGCAGCGCTTTGGCAACTTCGGGATGTACGCGCAGAGTCGTTTGCTTGTTTACGCCGTCCCCGCCCATGCTCTTGCCCAGCCGTCGCGATTCTTCCAACACCTCGTAGCAAACTGTTTGCGCTGACTTGATCAAACCCGCTCCCTGACAATATTGACACGGCGCACACAACGTTCGTTCAAGTGACTGCTTGACGCGCTTGCGAGTCATGATCACGAGGCCGAAATCGTTGAACGACAGCACTTTGGTTGGCGACTTGTCGCTGCGCAAGGCGTCCTGCAAGGCCTGCATCACTCTGGTCCGATTACGTCTCTCTTCCATGTCGATCAAATCCAGCACGATGATGCCGCCGAGATCGCGCAAACGAATCTGGCGCACGATTTCATCTACGGCTTCGAGATTCGTCCGGGTGATTGTGTCCTCCAATCTGCCACTGCCGCGGCCGACAAACTTTCCGGTGTTCACGTCGATCGCGACCAGGGCCTCGGTTTGATTGATGACGAGGTAACCACCCGACTTGAGCCAAACGCGGGGTTTGATCGCTTTGTCGATCTCGGCCTGCACTCCATAGTTTTCGAGGATTGGATCCTCGCGCGTGTAAAGCTTTACGCGCTTCACAAGTCTTGGCTGAATTCGGTTTATGAATTCTACGATGCGCTCGTACTCTTCCTCCGAATCAACCCGAATGGTGGCGAAGTCCTCAGACAATTGATCGCGAAGAATTCTTTGCACGAGATCAAGATCGCGATGGACGAGGGCGGCGGGTTTTGATTTCTCAGCCGCGGCGCGAATGTCGAGCCAGGTGCGTACCAGATAGTGAACATCTTCGCGCAAATCTTTCTCGGCGATTCCCACTCCGGCGGTGCGCACGATGAAGCCACCGGAAGGCACGTCCTCTTCAGCTCGAATTGTTTGGATTAGTTTCCGCAACCGTACCCGCTCACTGTCTGACTCAATCTTACGCGAAACGCCGACGTGCTCCACGGTGGGCATGTAGACGAGAAAGCGACCGGGCAGCGCGATGTGTGAAGTGATACGCGCGCCCTTTTTCGCAATCGGTTCTTTCGCAATTTGAACCAGGATCTCCTGGCCCTCGCGCAGCAGGTCGGTAATGGCAGGTTGGTGCCGATCGCGAGTCGAACGGCCACGTGGTCCACGGTCGCGATTGTCGCGACTATCTCTGCCCTCACGAGTGCCACCACGGCTGTCACGATTCTCCGGACGGCGGTCGCGTGACTCACGTGGATCCCTTGGCTCTCGCGTCTCGGCAACTGGCGCTGCGACAACGGGAGCAGGAGCAGGAGGAGGAGCGGGAGCTATCACTACTTCGGGTACTGCCGCTTCAGTAGTTGTTTCAACTTCCTCATCGGCGCCGTTTCCTTCTACAGCACCTGCCGCACCAGGAGCTTGCTTGCTGGGCCGACGACGTCTGCGTCCACCGCGTCGCGTTGCGAACTCAGCCCGCGAGCGTCCGCCGGAGACTTTCGCGTCGCTGTCCTGCAGTGATTCATCTGCGTCGCCAGTTGATCCAGCCTTCGCTTTTTTCTTTGAAGAAGACTTCTTGGTTGCGGCTTTCTTCGTTCCGGCTTTGCTGGTTGCCGATTTGGTTGGCGAGCGACGCTTCTTCGAAGCGCGTCCTGCTTCAGCCTCTTCCGCCAGCGGCGTGGTTTTCTTGCCGCGGCGTGTTGCTGCGGCAGATGCGGTCGCGACGTCCACGTGCTCGTCGTCACTTATGCGCTCGAATATGCCGCTTTGTAACGGCGCCTCACCGTCGTCATCGATAAAATTATCAACATGCGCCGAGGCAAGTTGAGAAGGACTGCGTGGTGCTACGCTCGAGTCATCAGGAACATCGCCGTCATCGACTCGTTGAAAGGACTCGTCTCGAAAGGCGTCTGAGGAAAGCACCGATCCCACTTCGGCGCTGCTGAAGTTATCTTCGAGATCGAATTCCACGGCATGTATTTGATCGAAAAGCCGCTCCTGCAGTCGGGCGTCCTTGAACATCTCGCCATTGCTGGCGCTATCCTCATCGTCAACGATTCGCTCGATCGAAGGATCACCAGCGCCGAACGGAGTTTTCACATCGTCAGTCTCGCTCGACGTTGGAGCGGCGGCGGCATCCTGGAAGGCGGCGTCATCATCTTTGCCACGACCGCGACGGCGGCCGCGGCGGCTACGACGACGTCCTGCTTCGGCAGCGGTTTCACCACCTTCTAGAGCGGCAACTCCACTTTGATCTTCAATCGCGTCGTCCCTATCCTGAGTCGCGATCGGTGGCTGCGAAGGCATCTCGGTCTCAGCCTCGCGCAGTGGTTCGGCTCGTTCCTGCGTGGCCTCCATGTGATGTTCACGTTCAACTCGACCGAGGGCGATCTGCTCGGCGGCAACGCGTTGCGCATCAGCCTCGCCCTTTTTCGATTTGTCGATCACGATTCGCTCGAACTCTTCCTCTTCGTCGAAGAAGTCCGAAACGTAGAGAAACGCATCTCGTTCCAAACCAACATCGACGAAGGCCGATTGCATGCCCGGAAGCACGCGCATCACGCGACCTTTGTAGATATTGCCGACGATGCCCTGGTTCTCTTCGCCGCGCTCTATATAAAACTCGGTCACCTTTTCGTTCTCAATGATCGCAATTTTTTTCTCGCGTCCGTTGACGCTAACGATTAGTTCTTTTGCCATTTGTGACTGGTGTCTCCTGCATAGTTGGTCCCCGGCGGTGTGCTGTACGGTTCGTAGAAATCAGATCGATTACTGAAACGAGGTCAGCTTTCGCAAGTGGGAATGAACTTGCCTTCAATTCGTGAGATGGCCGAGGCGAGCAGCCTGCAAGCGTTCGCGCGAGGCGCGTCCGGCCATGATCTAGCGCGAAACATTTGGTCCGCGCTGTTAATTTGTTCGTTGGAAAGTGTGGTACGCCGGCGCGCGATCCTGTGGACAGTTCGGCCTTCGACGATGAGTGCTTGATGCGAGAGTTGCTTGGGGAATGCTGGGAACCCGTAGTGTTCTGAGGCCCAGGGCAACCGTGATTAGGACTGTTCAAACTAAAACCCTAACTAGCCGCGCGCCAAGCCCCAAAACTTTAGACAGGGAGCGCATGTTTCGGAACATCTCGTGTGCTCGCGAACCCGTCTTGTTGCTTGCGTCAACTGAGGTCTTAATCCTCGCGCGCTTTGCGATTCCAGCTTCCGCTGGCTTTATGAGCGGCTTCAAAAAGTGATAGTAAGTTTTTAATAAACCTACACGAATAGAAATCTCTTGCATCGCCTGTCGGGCGCCTCGTAATCATTTAAAGCTTTACGTGGTGTGGATGTTTCGGCCGGCACGTTAGCGCCGAATTGAAAACTTCCGGCAGGGCGAACGGTGGCGAGTATAACCGAAGCCCTGGAAAAGAAGAAGGAAGACTCATCCCTGGCTGGTCCCGGACCCGGTCGCTCCGTGGTTCTGCTCTAATTCACAAACCGCCTGAGTTGGACACTAATCGCAAACCCGATCGCGATGAAGGTCGCAATCAAGGAGGCGAGTCCGGCGCTCAACAACGGCAACGGCACTCCGATCACTGGCAGAATCCCGAGCGCCATCCCGATGTTGATAAAGATCTGGAACGTAAGTCCTCCCACGATTGCCATAATCACCAGCATCCCGGTTCGATCCGGCGCCCGGCGCGCAGCACCGACCAATCGCGACAACAGGATTCCATAGGCCATTAGAACCATGATGCAGCCGATGAAACCAGTATTTCCTGCCGTCACAGCAAAGATAAAATCCGTGTGGGGCTCCGGTAGAAACTTGAGACTGCTTTGCGAAAACTCGTTCGATGATTGCGAACCCAACAGACCGCCTTCGCCGACCGTGAGGATCGACTGCCACGTGTTGTAACCAAAGCCGCGGCGATCGGCGCGTTCGGGATCAAGGATCACGTTAATGCGTTCCTGCTGATAACCCTTAACGAGATTGGTCTTCACTCCAACCCAATAGGCAACTGGCAGCAAGACCAAACCCATCACGATGCTGATAATCACCAGTCGCATGCGGACGGCCGAGAGAAACAACACGACGCCGAGGATCGGCAGATAGGTGATGACAGAACCGACATCCGGCTCCAGCAGAATCAACGCGCAAGGCAGGGCGAGAATCAGCACGCCAACCGCCGTTTCTTTTAGCGTTAATGCCGTTGCGCGATGTCTCCCAAAATAATGGGCCAGCATCATCGCCGTGGTGACTTTCACAAACTCCGACGGTTGAAACTGTCCAATGCCGCCCGGCAGTCTAATCCAAGCGCGCTGCCCGTTAATTTTTAGTCCAATCGAGGGTATTAAAACCAACACCAGCAGCAGCAACCCAAAGATGTAGAACGCGGGAGCAATGCTGAGCAGCTTGCGATAATCGGTAAAAGAGATGGCGAGCATGGCCACCACGCCGATGCCGAGTCCGATCAATTGCTTGGCCCAGTAACTTTCAGAAGGCATCGCGTGACGAATCTGAGTGGTCCCAAAGGCTACGAGGCCGATCGCGAGTAGGGCCAACACCCAGTCAAAATCACGAATACTTCTTTTTTGAATTCTTGCGACCATTCTGAATTCTAGTGCTGAGTCCAGAGTACTGAGTTTCCAAGAGTTGACTATCGGGGCAGGGAGTTAAGGCAGTCGTGAACCTGTACGTTTTCAGTTGACTGCGACTTGTCCTTCCACTGGTTTCTTGTTGGTTTCCGGTTTAGGTGTCCGGGCAAGCGGAACCGCGCCTGGGGGTTCTTCGTTGCGAGTCTTGCGGTAGAAGACGTCGTAAACTTTTCTGACGGCAGGCGCAGCGTGCTTACCACCGAATCCGGAGTTTTCGATCAGGGCGACGATGGAGATTTCAGGTTTGTAAGCAGGAGCGTAAGAGATAAACCACGAGTGGTCTTTGTTCTTACCAATGTCCTTGCCAAGACCAACAACCTGCGCCGTTCCCGTCTTACCGGCAATCTCAAATCCGGCCATCTTGATGCCGGCGCCGGTTCCGCCGTTGTTAACCACGCCCCACATTCCTTCTACCACTTCGCGGTGGATGTCTTCTGGAATAGGAACTACTTTGGGATTAGGCCGCGAAGGATCCGACGGTTGGAACGACCGACTAGCGCGAAAGCCTTCTGCGCCCTCCTGGCCAATCGGCTTCATCTCTTTCAGCAAGTGAGGGATGTACAGATTTCCGCCGACACCGATTCCGGCGACTGCGCGCAATAGAGATATCGGAGTGATCACATCGTAGACCTGCCCAAAAGAAGCATAGACAGTGTCGATGTCCCGCCATTCCGGATCGCGTGGTTGCATGCGTCTCTTAAACTCGCGCGACGGCGTCCAACTGATTACTTCATTTGGAATGTCGATACCCGTGCGTTTGTTCAAATCAAACTCATCGACCATGGCAACGATGCCATCGATTCCCATCTTCAAGCCAAGGCGATAAAAGTAACCGTCACAAGACTTGGTAATCGCGTACTTAACGTCAGGCGAGCCATGGTTACCCATGCAACGGGTAAACTTGTTTCCAATCGTGATCCCGCCGCCGCAGGCGATGTTCGAACGGTCAATTGTGATGGCGCCTTGCTGCAAACCAGCGATGGCCATCGGGATCTTCCAGGTTGAGCCTGGCATGTAACGGCTTTGCACCGCTCGGTTCATCAGCGGGGTTTCCGGATCGTTCAGGAGTGCGACATATTCAGCACGGCCTTCCTTCGTCGCGATGCGTTGCGAGAAAAGGTTCAGGTCGAAAGTTGGATAAGAAGCCAGCGCCAGGATCTCACCGTTATTGGGATCCATGGCGATGATCACCCCGCGTCTGGTTGCGGAAGTGGCGAGTTGCTCTTCGGCGGCCAGCTGCAGATCGAGATCGATCGTGCTGATCATATCCTGACCGGGTTGCGGCTCTACAGTTTCAATCTCATCTTGAATTCGACCGCGGCTATCCACTACGACTTCGCGGTACCCGTCTTTGCCGCGCAGGTAATCATCATAGGTTTGCTCGAGACCACTCTGTCCGATGATATCGCCGGGCTTGAGTCCTTTGCTTTGATAAGACTGTTGCTTTAGTTGCTCCGGACTGATCTCTCCCACGTAGCCGAGCACGTGCGACAGCAACCCATTGGGCGGATATCGCCGTTGTGGTTGTTGTTCGACACGCAGTTCCGGGAACTCGAGCTTGCGCGCTTCAACCCAGGCGATGTCTCCCGGGTTCGCGTCCTGTTTGATGAGAATCGATTCGAAGGCGGGTTGAGACTTGACCTCTACGAATCGGTCTCGCATGAGATCGCGATCGACTTGTAGTCCTTCGGATAACGGCAGCACCAATGTTTCAACGTCTCGTCCGCGCAAATCTTCCCGCGACAGAATCACGTTGTAAATTGGTCTGGAATCTACAAGTGGGTGACCATTCCGGTCAAAAATGATCCCACGCGGAGCAGGAATCGGAAGGCGTCGTCGTCGTTGATTCTGGGCGATCTCCGCGTAACGCGAGCCGTCAATGACCTGCACCTTGTACAGCCTGATCCCCAACAGCAGGAGCAGTAATAGCCCCAGCGCCTGAACTGCTCTTAGTCGGCCGCGAAGGTTCTGCGAAGTGTCTTCAAATTTCATAAAGGGGTACTACGGCGGTCAGTGCGAAGCGTGCGCATCTATTGTTGATTCTGAATCAGAGTTTTAAGCTTGTCTACAACTTAATTTCGCAGCGGGTCACGGGCTGAGAACCGCAAGTTTGTGGGAGAAGAGAGAACTATCTTCGTCTTAGTGGTCCGGTCGTCCGCCGCGCGACACGGCGGCGCGTGGCGAATTGACGGCTCTGACTGGTTTTTTGACTGAGCAGGGAATTGAGCAGGTACATAAACACGGTCCCCACGGTCGTGGTAGCAATCAGCTTGAAGGTCATTGTTTGCACAAAAGGGACGGATGGCGGGTACCCGAGCGAGCGGTGCCAGAAGACGTAAATCGCTGAGTCGATGATCGTCGCCGCAGCCAATACAGGGATTCTCAGTAATGCGTTCTCGAGATTGACGCGTGTGGCGGCGAAGAAAATTATGTAAGCAGTCAGCGTTTTTGAAAAGCCACCGGCGCCTAGCAATCCTCCCGTTGCTTCGTCAACCGCCAGGCCGGCAATTGTTCCCACGATCAGCGCTTGCCAGGCATCGCGTTGCAAAGCGATGTAGACCACTACGACCAACGGGAAATCGATGTACTTCAGCGGATCCCAGATTGCTCGCAGTGAGAGCTGCAGGACGATGGCAACCAGAAGTGCGACGGCAATCTTGAGCTGGGACATTGTTTACGCTGAGTAAAACAGACATTCCTGTCTGTCAGTGTTCGGAGGTTGAACCATTAGAAGTGCATGATGCCGGATTATTTCCTGGTCTTGTCTATGTTCGGCAGCGTTTGATCGGGAGCCGGTCGCTGCGGCGGGTGATACAACAACACGGCCACCGCTTCCAATTGATCCAACCGCGCCCCTGGTTTGATCAGAATCTGATGGGGTTGGGTAGCGGTACCGTGCTTTACGTCCACAACTTCTCCCACGTTCAGGCCGGGTGGATAGATCTCGTCCTGACCTGTCGTCAGAACATGATTACCGACTTCTACTTTTTGTAGACCGGAAACATAGCGCATCTCCACTAGACCGGTGTCACCCTTGCCGCGAATCGATCCCATTGCACCGGACTCTCCCAGTTGACCGACAACCGCACCGGCTGCGGCTTTCTCATCTGTCAACAACATCACCTGCGAGGTCCAGGGGCTTACCGCAACAATACGTCCCACGATTCCGCCGCCCGTGACCACGGGCATGTTGAGCTGAATACCGGACGAGCTACCGCGATCGATGATCACGGTATTGAACCAAACTGATGAATCGCGCGCGATCACCCGGGCGCTGACATTCTGGTATCCGGTTTTCTCTTTTAAGTCCAGCAACCCCTTCAGCCGTTCGTTTTCGCCTGCGGCTTCCTGCGCGTTTTGAAGCTGGAGTTGGACCTGGTCGAGTTTCTGTTGCAGCCGCTCGTTCTCGTTTGCCGTGCTGTTGAAGTTGATAATCCGTTGAATAAAACCACTGCCCGCGCCGCCGGCACGCGAAGAAACACTCTGAACGGGGGAAAAGAGTGCCTGCGCCCAAACGCGAATCATTCGTTGCTTCGTGACGCTGTCGCGAGCGTCGAAAGCCATGATTAGCAAGTTCGCGAAAAGCAGAATTACGAGCCAGATAGGAGCTCGCTGGCGTATCTCTTTTTGGGTGCGAACACTCGCCATGACGAAACGATTGCTGGTTAGGTTCTATTCAGAAGGGAAACGAAACACGACTGCGAAAGCCATTACATTCCGCTCGTCATCGTGTTTTCCCACTTCACACGCTTGAGCAGGTCAAAGTCAGACAGCATTTTTCCTGTGCCCAACACAACCGACGCGAGGGGATCATCCGCGAGTGAAACCGGCAGGCCTGTTTCGATAGAGAGTCGTTTGTCGAGGTTCTTGAGCAGAGCGCCTCCACCTGTGAGCACGATGCCGCGCTCGACGATGTCAGCAGAGAGTTCGGGCGGCGTACGCTCGAGGGCGACGCGTACAGCGTTGATGATTGTGGAGATCGAGTCAGCCAGCGCTTCGCGAACTTCTTCATCGCTGATGGAGATTGTTTTTGGAATGCCTTCAATCAAGTTGCGACCGCGCACTTCGAACGAGAGTGGCTCTTCGAGTGGATAAGCCGATCCCAATTCGATCTTGATCGCTTCAGCCGTGCGTTCGCCGATGAGCAGATTATATTTTCGCTTGATGTAGGAAATGATTGCTTCATCCATCTCGTTGCCGGCCACTCGGACAGCGCGCGAGTAGACGATGCCGCTCAAACTGATCACCGCGATATCGGTTGTGCCGCCACCGATATCAACCACCATGTTGCCGTGCGGTTCGGTGATGGGCAGGCCAGCGCCAATCGCGGCCGCCATTGCTTCTTCAACGAGGTAGACCTCGGAGGCCTTCGCGCGATACGCCGAGTCTTCGACTGCGCGTCGCTCGACTTGGGTAATCTCAGAGGGAATACCGATCACCACTCGCGGACTCACCCAGGTTTTTCCGTTGTGCGCCTTGCGAATGAAGTGCTGCAGCATCTTCTCAGTCACTTCAAAATTAGCAATGACACCGTCTTTCATAGGCCGAATAGCGACAATGTTGCCGGGAGTTCTGCCCAGCATGTCCTTCGCATCCCGACCTACTGCTTCTACTTGGTTGGTGACTTTGTTGATTGCCACAATCGACGGTTCAGAAACAACAATCCCGCGGCCCTTGGCATACACCAAAGTATTTGCAGTTCCCAAATCGATTGCGAGGTCGCTGGAAAACAGACTAAAGATAGATTTAAAAGCCATTAATTCATCACTTCCGTGTTTGTAAGTTGAGATCGACAGTCGGGTGGGCTTGGGCGGCCGCTGAACAGCATTGAAAGGTGGTTGGACGACGGTGACATCGGGGTGGGAGCTAAGAACAATGGAGAATCCAAACTCCCGAGTCTCCTTTGCTACCTGACACCATGCGCCTTATCCCTCCTTGCCCCGCACCAGGCAAGTCCGAACTAGTTAAGATACACCGAATTTCAATTTTAGCGCTATCCAGGAACTCGTTCTCCGGAAACAGCGTTCCGGTCTTCACCATCAGTTGATTGAAAGTCGGGATCTTTTCCCTGGACCACCTTTGGGTTCTGGTGTGATCCAGCAGAAACACGAATGCAATTCTTGTTTGCGGCTTTGGCCTCATACATCGCGGTGTCGGCGCACGCAATAAGTTGTTGCGGAGAAGAAGCGTGTTGCGGAAACGAAGCCACACCAAAACTCGCGGTCAAAGTAAGTCTCAACCTTCGGCCGCCGGTAAACTCGAATCGCTTTATCTTCTCTCGAATACGTTCAGCGACGCTCTCGGCCAGCTCCGTGCCGGTATCGGGCAACACAATCACAAACTCATCGCCGCCATAGCGAGCCACTGCGTCCGTGTCGCGAACGGATGAGAGAATGACTGCCGCCATCTCCATCAGCACGTGAGATCCCACGAGGTGCCCGTGAATGTCGTTAATTCGTTTGAAGTCGTCGAGATCAAGAAACAACGCAGCCACACTCGATCCGTAGCGACGAGCACGGCGGATTTCATTTAGGAGAAACTGTCGCATATAGCGCGCGTTATGCAGTTTTGTAAGATCGTCGGTTTGTGAAAGCCGTTCCGCTTCCGCGATTCTCACGGCGTTAGCTAACGCTGAGGCCAAAGGCAGCGATAGAGAATCGAGTAACGCCACTTCGGATTTTTTGAACGACCGCGCGTTTGCTCCTTCGCGAATTCCTTCCAAAACTCCCAACAATCGCTCACCGCAAACGAGCGGAACGGCGACTACTTGTTTGCCTCGTTCTTTCTTTTTCACCAGGCCCGCACCCGCGGCTGCTAACTTTGCCGCTTTAGATTCCGAACCCTGTGGGACCACTGCTTCGCCGGCCAGCAAACGACGCCAATCGTCCTCGACCATGCTGCCAAGCGGGTCTCCGCGTTTGCGCAATGCGATCGCCTCGAGTGCCAGCCCCTCTCCGCTGTTTACTTCTGAGATCAAGTAGATGGTCCATTGGTCAGCATCGATCAATGGTTCGAGTCCGGCGAGGGCGGTGTGTGCAGCTCCAGTTTGATCACCGATGAAATGCAGCGAGGCCACGAGATCGAAAGCAGCCCGCAAACTCCTGGCCTTTAGCTTGGGAGGTAAAGAGGACGAACTTGGTTCTGCGGGTTGCTGCAGGATAGCCGGCAGTTTTAGTTCACCAGTTGCTCCGTGACCCTCAATCTCGCGAAGAATGGCGGGCAACTGTGCTGACTTATCGGCTATCGCGCGAAACCCAAGTCGTTTAAGGGTCGCGCCGTCCAAACTACGAAGATTGAGACTCTGATAACCATTTGATTGGCGACGACAAGCGACCAGTGGCGCGCCGGGCCAGAAGGCCTTGGCGTGATCTATCGCTGTGTGCAACTCGACCATATCCGCGCCGGGAACGACTTCGTAAAGTACGGCAAGCGGATCCGGGCCCAACGGCTCGGCTTTGCTCTCTTCGTGCTGGCGAGCCAGAGCAACCTCGACTTCCACCTCGCGCAGACCTTCAATCAAAGTCTTCACGCCGGCGGCACGCAAAGCTTCGATCAGCTCGTAAGCAGGAGCTTCATGGGCGTCGGTAAGCAGAATAACGTGTCTGGACATTGGGAGCTGGGCTCACTAAGTTTTGGCATTCGCAGAATTCAGAGGCACCCGATACTGGCTGCTGTTTCCCTGAGAATCCTGCGCTTCCACCGTAACCTGATTATCGCCATCCGGGGCAGTTATTTGAATCTGAAAAGTACCATTCGTGCTGGCGAGCGTCTGCCGCCCGGCCACGCGAATCGTTGTTCCTGGATCGGAACGACCTCGGATGATGTAGATCTTCCCACCCACGAGTTCCGCGGTGAGATTCGAAACGGGAACCTCGGAGCTGGTTCCCCGTGCTGCCACCATGAACTTTTTCGGCTCACTCCAGTCGCTGGTTTGCCCACTGGATGCCGTCGCGCGTACTCGCCAAAAATATACCCCTGGGCGAAGATCACTCGCGGTGAAATTTGTAGAGGCAAGTTGATCGCGCTCGATTACTTTGCCATCGGCAACGAAGAAGGGAGACGTTGCTACTTCAACTCGGTAGAAAGCTGCCGTGCCGGATTGCGGTCGCTGCCATTTCAGATCGATGTTCGCCGAACCCGTACCCGCGACGAAAACTCTTTCAAGGTCACGCGGCTCCGTCTGCAATGGCACATCCAACAGGCGCTGCGGCTTTGAGAGAGTGCCTGACTGGTGCACTGAAATGTACTCACCACCGTGCAGCGAAGTCTTCTCACCTGCGCGATTGGTAGTTTCAATCACACCGGTGTTGACACGAATCTCTTCCGTGCCTTCCGGGTTAACTCCAAAACTTGCTCCGGTTTGACTCCCGATCTCGTTCTTGGTTTTTGGAGTCTCGACAACACTGGTGGTGCCTTCCGGTTGTTGCTCGGTACGAACAAACATTTGCCCGTTGTCCACCACGACGTGCACGCTCGTTTTCTTGCCTTCTTTGGAGCTGGCATTGTCGCGAATGGTGATCGTGCTGTTTGGCCGAACGAAGATCGAAGAGCCATCCGCCATTCCCACTCGCGCGCGGCCATTGGCCTGAGTTTGTATCGTGTCGCCGGGATATAGCTCAGTCTCGCTGCTGGCCACGATATTCTCTCGAGTGGCAGCACGGATGACACGCACATCGCCTTCAAACGAAATAAACCGCGCGCCAGCTGGTGTCCCAATGGTCTTGCCAACATTCTTGAGCGGATTGCCGTACTTCCAAACGTAGAGGGCCGCACCGCCGGCCATCCCGCAGAGAACAACAATCGCAACGATTAAATAGACGGCTCGTTTTTGGATTACCCACCAATCAAAAACGAAGCGACCTCTCTTAGTGGACATTTTCTTAGACACTATTTAGAGCTGGGGGGGCAAAACTACGGTCACAGTATGCGCGGCGTCAGGCGCGGCCGGGATTAATTCAAGCGCCTCGAAAGGAGTGGGGTCCGGTCAGTTGCAAGCGAGATTGCGGCCGGTGAACTAAATCGCCCGCCGACTTCGAAATCTAACACAGTGGTTGAGGGTGTTCAAGCAGGTTTTTCCAGGCGGGCGAGACGCTAAAAATTGGAAATACTAGTGTTGGACGTCCAATGGCGACTGCTTCTCGTCGTCTTTGCTCCAAATCAGGGAGGCAACCACCGAGCCCGAAAGCACTAAGAACACAAACACCAGCGAGACCCAGATCGGTATATGCACGTTGATTGCTTCGACCAGCATCTTGACCCCGATGAAGGTCAGCACGAGCGCAAGTCCCATTTTCAAGTAGTGGAACTTCTCGACCACTCCGGACAGCAGGAAGTACATTGAGCGTAAGCCGAGGATTGCGAAAACGTTCGAGGTATAAACGATGAATGTATTAGTAGTGATCGCAAAAATGGCGGGGATCGAGTCTACTGCAAACACCAAATCTGTCACTTCGACAATGATCAGCACCAGGAACAGCAGGGTGCCAGAGAGCTTGCCATTGATGCGGGTGAAAAACTTGTCTTCGTGATAGTGGCGATCAATCGGGATGTGGCGCGTTACCAGTTGTACGAGCGGATTATCTTCAGGCTGAAGTTCTGTCTCTTCCTGCCGAAACATCTTCAGTCCGGTATAAACGAGGAACACGCCGAAGATGTAGATGATCCAGTGGAAGCGATCAATTAGGGCCGCCCCAATGAAGATCATCGTCAGGCGCATGATGAGCGCGCCCATAACTCCCCAAAAAAGAACCCGGTGTTGAAACCGGGCCGGCACTTTGAAGTAGGAAAAGACGAGCAGGAAGACGAAGAGGTTATCTACCGACAGAGAAAGCTCAATCACGTAACCGGTCAAGAACATCAAACCGAGTTCGGTCCCCTGATACCAGAAAACCAGTACGG
>JANNON010000869.1:0-14226 GCA_031399105.1 Blastocatellia bacterium
GCCGTTGGCCGTAATTGCTTGCTGGATCCTCGCCCGTGATGTCACTAGCTCGATCTACTCTGCAACAGTTGCTGCTCTGATGATTGCTTCGTCGCCGGTATTCATTCTCTACGGCGGTCAGGTGATGACTGACGTTCCGTCGGTATTGTTAACGGCCACCGCTCTGATCATTCATCTCCGCGGCGTCAAGCAAGATCGTGTGTCTCTGATTCTGATAGGCGCTGCGTTGCTCGGCTTAGGCGTCAATTTACGAGAGACATTTGCCTTCTTTGCGCCCTGGCTGGTGCTGGCGCCGGTACTGCTAAGGCCGAAAGTTTCTCGGCGGGAAATAATCTACATCGCGGTTTCATGCTTGATCTTCGTGACGATTGGATTCGGATGGTTCGCGTACTGGTTTATCACCGACTCGCACTATCAACACATCTGGTTCGGCTGGCGAGAGTCGTTGGCCCAGGAGTCGGCACGCCACCCAGTCGGTGTCAGGAATCTATGGCCATATTTCCTGTACTTCTGCATTACTTCACCGCTGGCCTTTCTGGCATTGCCATTCGCGATGGTGAATGAATGGCGTCGCAACCGCGTTTCGCCGCTGCTGTTGCTGGCAGCGACCGGTTTGTTTGCGAATCTCCTGCTGTTCTTCAACTACAGCACTACCGTCAACTGGCGGTATTTCTTAACGGGCCTGCCGGCCATTGCACCGCTTGGTGCTGATTTTGTAATCCGCAAACTCGCCAATCGTTTTAGCAGCATGAGACTCGCTTTTGCTTCGTGTGTCGCAGTGCTTTTGCTTTTTGCGATCGTGTTTGGGATATACAGCCGGCCGGTTAGTAACGAGTACATTCAACGGCGAGCGCTCAGCAAAGAATACCGGCACCAACTGCAAAGTGTTCCGCGGGATGCGATCATGATTTCCGGCGCGCAGACAATCGCAGTGACTTATTGGAAATCAATGGGCCTCGGTGATTGGAAAACGATCGGTACTGGAGGCGGTTGGCCCGGTGAAAGTCTGGTCCCTCAGATCGAAGGACACCTGTTTGCGGGAAAGCGCGTGTTCCTCGATTCCGATCCGCGCTGGTGGCTGCCATGTGGTTGGCAACGTGAGGAGATAATGGCGATTGTTGGTCTGGAAAGTCATTTCAAGTTTCGCCGCGTCAGCGAAACCATTTACGAGGTGAGGCCTCCGGACGATTTATCAGCCACTGATAAGCCAGGCTTAAATAAATTACTCCCTGAAAATAGACCGGAAGACACAAAGAAATGTGCCGTCGGTAAAGGTTAAATCGAGGCGTTGATGCGCTACGAAATTTTTCTGGCCATTCGAAACGTCCGTGGGCGGCGCAAGCGACGGCTGACTCGCGTTACCGCGTTGGTTGCGGTGCTTGGTATTGCGATTGGCGTGGCGGCGTTGATTGTGGTCCTGGCGTTAGCGAATGGCTTTCGCGACGAGATGCGGGCCAGGATCCTTCAGGGTACGGCACACCTAAACGTTGCCCGAACCGACGGTCAACCTCTCGCCGACTTCCGCTCAGTTGTGCAGCGGGTAAAGCAGGTTGACGGCGTGGCCGCAGCGTCGGGCACCACTTATGACGGAGCTGTAGTGGTTGGCCCAAAGGGTTCGGCATACGCAGTGCTGCGCGGGCTGGACCAGGAGTCTGCGGAAGGAAAAGCCGAAGTAGACCGAATTATCATTGAGGGATCTGCTTACTCACTCTTTCAACCGAAAGAAGGCGAGCTTAGGGAAATAGTGATCGGCGAGGAATTGTCGAAGCGAACAGGTTTGAAAATCGGCGACGTAGCGGAAGTGTTTTCGGCGAATGCGACCGTTAGCACGGGGCAACCGACAAGGCGACTCGCGCGAGTGTCTGCGATTTTCCGTTCCGGCTTGTACGAATACGACTCGACCTGGATCTATTTGCCTTTGGACGTGGCGACGGTTTTCGGGGGTGCTTTTGATCGCGTAGCGGTGGTTAGCGTGCAGGTGAAAGACATCTACTCGGTTAAGAAAACAGCGGCAGCGATCCGCGAGACACTTGGGGACTCGTACACCACGATCGATTGGCAAGATGCGAATCGGCCTCTGTTTACCGCCCTCGAACTCGAGCGGCGTATGGGTCTAATCATCATCGCGCTCATTATCTTCATCGCGGCGCTGAACATTACGACTGCCTTGATCCTGGTGGTGATTGAGCGGCAAAGAGACATTGCGATTCTGAATGCCATGGGGGCGACCCGTCGAAGCATCATGAGCATTTTCATTTTGGAAGGCGCGATGATTGGAATCTGCGGCGCCGTTCTGGGTGTAGCCGGCGGAGTGCTGGGCTGCTTTGTGGGAAACCACTACCGATTGGTCAGTTTGCCGGCTGATGTTTACTCGATAAGCAACGTCCCCTTCAACATTGCTCTTGGAGATGTGTTGATTGCTGCCGCAGTTGCGATCGCGCTGAGTCTGGTGGCTACAGTTTATCCGGCACGCGCAGCTGCGCGAGTCAGACCGGTGGAAATGTTGCGTGAGGCTGGCTGAACGACAGCACCAGCCAGATCGGCCGGCATTCCGTGTTGTCAGAACCATACGACCCTTTGCTGGGAGCGCGGGCCGCCTCGCCCGCCAACGTTGAATAGCACTTAGTCGCACATTACAAGATTCTCTTAGACTTGAATGGAGGCCCTGCCCTGCGGACGAGGCCGTCCGCGCTCCCAGCAAAGGACGTGTTTCTGAAACCCAAACTGTAAGCTGGTGGAGTCGTGTGTAGTTCGACGGTATGTGTAGTTAGCCCCTTTTCTGGCTGTTTGCTGTTCGTTGTTTGCTGTTTGCTCTTTTCCGGTAAGCAAAGCTGATTCAAACTCATGCTCAAAGTCACCGATCTTCGCAAATCTTTTCCCACTCCCACCGGCGAAACAATTGAAGTTCTGCGGGATGTCACGTTCTCGGCGACCGGAGGCGAATCGTTGGCGGTCATGGGCTCGTCCGGGGCAGGTAAGTCCACGCTGCTTCATTTAATAGGCGGGCTCGAAGCGCCGGACTCAGGATCAGTTCAACTCGATGATGTCACGATCAATGCCGAGTCCCCAACTCGCATCGCCCATATGCGCAATCAGCAGCTCGGCTTCATTTTTCAGTTTCATCACCTGTTGCCTGAGTTGAGTGCGGCAGAGAACGTTGCTTTGCCGCTAATGATTATGGGTGCCGGGCAAAGGGAATCCATGAAAAATGCACGAAACTCTCTTGCTCATCTGGGTCTTGGCCCGCGAGTTGACCATCCCGCGAGTTATCTTTCTGGTGGTGAGCAGCAAAGAGTGGCCGTGTCTCGAGCTTTGATCACCGCGCCAAAACTCGTGTTGGCAGACGAGCCCACCGGCAATCTTGATCAGGTTTTTGAGAATCAAATTAGTTGTCAATTGGTTGATTATGCTCGCAATCAAGGCAAAACCCTGATTGTCGCCACTCATAACGAACGACTGGCGAGCATGTGCGATCGGGTTCTGAGGTTGGAAGATGGAGTGCTGAAAACTTGCTGAAGTTACTACTCATCTGAAATCAACGACGGGTTGAGTCTATTATAAGAGTGAAACAGACAAAGCTTTTTGACCCTCCGCTCATAGGTTATAATGCGGCCACTGCCGGGCGAGCGAGTTTCCCTTCGCCCGGCATGGTAATCTTTAACACTCTTAACGGTAAATCGAATGTTCGAACGCTACACCGAAAAAGCGCGCAGAGTGATTTTCTTCGCTCGCTATGAAGCATCTCAGTTTGGGGCTCCCGCTATCGAGCCGGAACATCTGCTGCTGGGGTTAATGCGTGAAGACAAGACCTTAACCGGCCGTTTCTTTCCACGCGCTCAAGTGTCCATCGAATCAATTCGGAAAGAGATCGAGGGGCGCACTTTGCTGCGCGAGAAGATTTCAACTTCCGTTGAGTTGCCGCTGGCGCCAGAAACCAAGCGAGTGCTCGCCTACGCTCATGAAGAGAGCGATCGCTTGCAACATCGCCACATTGGTACTGAACATTTATTGCTTGGCCTGTTGCGCGAAGAGCGTTCGATGGCTGCCGAGATCCTTTATGAGCGTGGTCTCAGACTAAATGCTGTGCGTGATGAGATCGCACGACAGTCTGGCGCTGACGCCCGCAGTTCGCAGAAGAAAGACACTCCACACCTCGTCGAATTCTCTCGCGATCTAACTGACGACGCTTCAAATGACAAACTCGATCCACTGATTGGCCGGGAAGCGGAAATTGAACGGTTGGTCCAGATTCTTTGCCGTCGCACCAAGAACAATCCGGTTTTGATTGGCGAGCCCGGCGTTGGCAAAACGGCCATCGTTGAAGGTTTGGCACAACGAATCGTCCGTGGTGAGGTTCCGTCGTTTCTTGAAAACAAACGAATTCTTTCGTTGGATTTGTCTTTGATCGTTGCCGGCACGAAGTATCGCGGCCAGTTTGAAGAACGTCTGAAGCAGATCATGCGCGAGCTGATTGAGAATCCGCAGTACATTGTATTTATCGATGAGCTGCACACTCTCGTGGGCGCCGGTTCTGCTGAAGGTTCCCTTGATGCAGCAAATATTTTGAAGCCGGCCTTATCTCGCGGTGAGATTCAGTGTATCGGTGCTACCACACCAGCAGAGTTTCGCAAATCGATCGAGAAAGACCGTTCGCTCGAAAGACGCTTTCAAGCAGTTAAGGTGCCGCCGCCAACCGAGGAAGAGGCTGTGGAGATTCTCGATGGCGTGAGAGAGAGATACGAAACTTTTCACCAGGTCCGCTATACCGACGAAGCACTAGAAGCTGCTGTTTACCAGTCGCATCGTTACATTCCCGATCGCTTTCTTCCCGATAAAGCAATCGACGTAATCGATGAAGCGGGAGCACGAGTAAAGCTCCGCGTTCGTCGCGAACAGGGAAATCTTGCCGATTGGAACCAGCTGAATGATTGGCCTCGGTCTTACGACGAGCCCTCGGACCTAAACGACGAGACGGAGGATGCGCTGGTTTCAGCGGAAGTAACCCGTGATGACGTCGAAGAGGTCATTGCGCGGTGGACTGGAATTCCGGTTACGTCACTGAAAGAAGCCGAAACCCACAAGCTGCTGCGGATTGAAATTGAGCTTCATGAGCGAGTTGTTTCACAGCGTCCTGCAATCTCAGCCCTGGCTCGTGCGATTCGCCGCTCTCGTGCCGGATTAAAAAGCCCTTTAAGGCCTGTCGGATCGTTCTTGTTCCTCGGTCCGACTGGCGTTGGTAAAACCGAAGTCGCTCGTTCCCTCGCTCAGGTGTTGTTCAGCAGCGAGCGTTCGATCATTCGCTTTGATATGTCGGAGTTCATGGAAAAGCACTCGATCTCAAAGCTCATCGGTTCACCGCCAGGATACGTTGGCCATGAAGAAGGCGGCCAGTTAACCGAAAGAATCCGTCGTGCGCCTTACTCAGTTCTGCTATTCGACGAGATCGAAAAAGCACATCCGGACATCTTCAACGTTCTGCTGCAGGTCTTCGAAGACGGCATCTTGACCGACTCGCTCGGCAACGCCGTTGATTTCAAGAATGCGATCATCATCATGACCTCGAATATCGGTGCGCGATTCATTCAAAAGAAAGCCACCATGGGTTTCCAGGGCACTGCGGATGCGGGCCGAGAAAAGATGGAAGAGATGGTCATGTCGGCCGTTCGCCAGACGTTCAATCCAGAGTTCATTAATCGCCTGGATGAGATCATCATTTTTGACCAGCTAACTGACGCTGAGTTACTTGAGGTAATCCAACTCCAGGTGGGGCAGATTAATCACACCATGGCCCGCCATGGTCTTGAGATTAGACTGACCGATGAAGCGAAGCGTTGGATTGTTGATAAGACCTGTGCTGATCGCTCTTATGGCGCCCGCCCCCTACGCCGCGCGTTGCAGAAATATGTAGAAGATCCCCTGTCAGAAGCGCTAATTCAAGGTCATCTGGGCGAGGCTTCCTTAATTGAAGTCTACCTCGATGGCAATGAGTTAAACTACCATCTCATTGGCGTGGAAGCGCCGGATGACGCACTGCTGATTCATTAAGCATTAACCGGCAAAGTCCAAGTTTCAATATCCGAAGTCTAACGACTTTGGATGTTGTGCTTTGGACTTCGCGCTAATCTTGCCTGTATAATGCGCGACTTTGCTGGGGTAGCTTTGGGGCAACGAGTCTGCATGCCGGTGAATCCAAACAGTTCCTCGGAAAAACTCGGCAACCCAGGGCCGATTAATTTGTTTTCGCCTTTATTCTCGTAAAGATAAATTATCCTTAGCAGCTCCCCAAAGTATCCAAGGTCCGGTTTAGAACCACTGAGGGAAATTGGCGCCTATGCATTCATATCGCGGGTTTATGCTCATAATTCTTTTGAGCGGACTCATTCTCCTGACTTACAGCTTCTCAGCGCCGGAAGGCGCTTCTGCTCAGCAAGGCCAAAGGCTTGTTGAGAATGTTGATATTGTCGGTAACAGGCGTCTCAGAAAAGACGACATTCTCTACTACGTGCAGACCCGCCCCGGCGACCCATTCAACGCCGAACAGGTTGAGCGAGACCTCCAAACAATTCTTCAGCTTGGCTTCTTTGATAAGACGGCGACTCGCGTGCTGACTGAGGATGGTGCGCGTGGCGGTGTAAACGTCATCTTCGAAGTTAAAGAACTGCCGATCATTCGGGACCTTCAGTTTGAGGGTTTGAAGAGCGTGCCCGAGTCGGATGTCTTGAAGGCGTTTCGTGAACGGCGCGTCGGCGTTTCGAAAGAGAGTATTTACGATCCCGTAAAGGTGCGGAACGCGATCCGGGTGCTCAAGGAATTGCTGGCAGAACACGGACATCCAAACGCCACAATCGAAGAACAACGTGACGAGGTTTCAGCGACTTCAACCGCGCTGACTTTTGTGGTCAGTGAAGGAGACCGCGTCCGCGTTGTGGAGATTCACTTTGAGGGCAACACGCTGTTTAGCGACAAAAAACTTCGCAGTCAGATGAAGTTTGTGAAGGAAGCAGGGCTGGTCAGCCGGATCAAGGGACAGGACATCCTGCATCGCGATAAGCTCGAATACGATCTCAGGGCGGTAGATAACTACATGCGCTCAAGGGGGTATCTTCAGGCGCGCCATGGTGAGCCGCGCATTGAAGGCGTTGGCCCACGCCGCACCGGCTTTCCTATTCTGCCGCTGCCCTTTCTTTCATCTACGGACGAAGGCCTGCGAGTCACCGTCCCAATCGTTGAGGGAAAACTCTATCGCATTGGCGAGATGAAGATTGAAGGCAACTCGATTTTCTCGGAAGACCAGATTCGATCGGTGATTGGTTTGAACCAGGGTGACATCGCCAACGGCGAGCGCATTGGCAAGGCGTTGTTTGAGAACTTGAAGACCATCTACGGTCGTCAGGGCTTCATTGAATACACAGCCGAGCCGGCGCCGACCTTCAAAGACAATCCACAAAAACCCGAGGAGGGAATCGTCGATTTTGTAGTGACTATTGAAGAGGGAAAGCAGTTCTCATTGCGACGCCTCGAGTTTGTGGGAAATACTTTTACGCGTGACAACGTACTGCGTCGTGAAGTGCTCTTGAACGAAGGCGATATCTACAACCAGAGCAACTGGGAATACTCAGTTATCAAATTGAATCAGCTCGGCTATTTTGATCCCATTGATAAAGACAAGGACGCTGACTTTCGAACGAACGAAGAAGAGGCTACCGTCGATATCAATCTTAAGGTTACCGAGCGCGGTCGGCAGCAGATATCCTTCAACGGTGGTCTTTCGGGGGTCGGCGGATCGTTCTTCGGTCTCGAGTATTCGACAAACAATCTGCTCGGACGAGGAGAGGTGTTGTCAGTCAACGTCTCGGCTGGCAACCGGCAGCGATACCTGCAGTTTTCTTTTACCGAACCCTACATTAACAACCGGCCAATAACAGCAGGCTTTTCAGTGTTTGCCTTTAGCCAGCAGTTTTTTGGTGAAGGAACGTTCCTGTCGTCGAACCTGGACGCGCAACAGGACTTGATAAACCAATCCTTAAACCCGGCCGTATCGGAAGAAAACCTGTTCACACGCGAATCCTACGGCGCATCCGTTTTCGCGAGCGCGCCGCTTTCTGAATTCTATCGCAAGCGTCGTTTTACTCAGTTTTCGCGTGTCGGTGCTTCCTATCAGTTTTCGACTTCCAGCGTCAAAGATCCTGAAATTAATACCTCGGGTGGTACAGACCAGTTCATCCCAGTTATTTACGCGCAGCCCAGCATCATCACCAGCCGCATTACGGGGACGTTCTCATACGACACACGTAACGCGAGTATCGATCCGACTCAGGGACGTGAAGTTAATCTTTCATTCGCCCTAGCCGGACTGGGTGGCGATGTCCGTACGTACCAACCCTCTCTCTCGTACACACAGTTTTTCCCGATGCGGCGTAAGAAGTCAGAGAGACCCGAGGTGTTTGGGTTCCGTATTCTCGCGGGAACGGTTGGTAGCTTTGCGACAACTGCAAAAGTAGCGGAAGCAAACTCGCTCGCATTCGTTGCCGGGGTACCGATTTTCGAACGGTACTTCCTTGGTGATGAATTCACTATTCGTGGTTACAACGTTCGCTCAATCAGTCCCATTGCGCCGTTAGATACGTTCATCACGTCGCGTAATGTGGTGATTGCTTCAAATGCTTCCGGAACTCCCCTGGTTGTTCCGGGACTGCCTGCGGCACTCGCGAATATTGGAGTGTTCACCGGGGCAACTGGAAACAACGTGGCCCAATTGCCACGCTCATTTACTTCTGTCGGCGGCGACACTCAGATTCTCGCCAACTTCGAGTATCGAATCCCGATTATCGGCAACACGGTTGGACTGGCAGCATTTGCTGATATCGGATCTGCGTTCAATCTGCGGTCGAAAGGTGACCAGTTCTATTCGAGCAGCTTCCTGGCAGACCAACCGTTTCTGTCAACCGCAGGCAACATTGCCTGCCCCCGATATGCGACGGGCTTTGCACCCGTCAGTCTGAGCACTCTCGCATTGTGCAAGAACCCGCAACTGGCAACGTCGGCGTTTCTGGGTCTCGTGGCCAGAGACAATCGCATCGTTACCCAGTCGGAACTCGATAACGCTCAGAACCTCGAAATCAATCCGAACACATTGTTGCCTTTTGGTTTTGAGCCGGTCTTCCTTCGAGGAGAAGCACAGACCAACACGGCCGTACGGCTTTCGCAGAGTCTTTTCGCCAAGCTCGGGGATTATCGAGCCAGCTTAGGTATGGAAGTGCGCGTCCAGGTGCCAGTTATCAACGTGCCTTTTCGCCTGATCTTTGCGTATAATCCCAACGCCCGGCCGAACCAGGTCATCGATGGGTTTCCGTTTTTCTTTAATGAGGAAAAGAAAGTTGTACGTTTCAGCGTAGGGCGGACCTTTTGATTATTTAGAGCCAACCATGGCGGCAGTCGTTACAACTAAGTCCTCGACCAACCGCCTTTAATTTTAAGGAGCATTACAGGAAAGTTATGAAGAAAGATCACCTAATAGCGGCAGTGGCGTTTCTGGCCTTCGCATTTACCCCCGCCCTCGCGCAAACCAGGCCCGCCGCACCGGCGACCGCGCCGGGAGGCACCCAAAGCGCAGTCGTTCCGGAAACCAAGATCGCGTTGATCTATTCGGCCGATTTTCAAGATGCCAAAACCGGTCTGGCAAAATTCAACGGATTGGTGGCGACACTGAACCGGGAGTTCCAACCGCGTCAAACCGAACTACAGCAGTTGCAAACGCAGATTCAGACTCTCGAGGACGATATTCGTAAGCTCCAAGCGGCTCCGCAAGCTGTTGATCCGCGTTCCGTGCAGACGAAGGTTGATCAACTCGAAGTTAAACAGAAAGACCTTAAGCGCAAAGCTGAGGACGCCGAGGCTGCTTTCAAGAAACGACAGGAAGAGATCTTTGGACCTCTGCAGCTCGAAATCAACAAAGCGGTTGAGGCCTATGCCAAGCAGCGCGGCATTAATGTCATCATTGATGGCAGCCGAGTCCCGGTGCTTTACGCAGCCGACAGTATCGACATTACCAAGGCTTTCATCATCGAGTTCAACAGTAAGAACCCGGCGACCGCCTCGGTACCACCGCAGTAGTCCGTTAGCTCAGGACTTCGTTCAACCAGACGCGGAGATACGGCGTTAGTCCCGTGTCCCGCGTCTATTTTTATCCATATGGAAACAGTGCTCGACTCTCTCGCGATCCAGGCGTTGCTCCCACACCGCTATCCGTTTCTGCTGGTCGATAAGATTATCGAACTGGTTCCACGCGAGCGCATTGTCGGCGTCAAGCAGGTAAGCATCAACGAGCCATTCTTTCAGGGACATTTCCCGGGTGCGCCAGTTATGCCTGGTGTGCTCGTTGTCGAAGCGCTGGCCCAGGTTGGGGCCGTACTGGCGCTCCGGGAGATTGAAGATCGTGATGAGAAGTTAGTGCTCTTCACAGGAATCAAGGAAGCGCGCTTTCGACGTCCGGTTGTTCCGGGAGATACGTTGATCCTGGAAGTGACTGCAATGCGGATCGGTTCCCGAGTTCAGCGCATGCGCGGTGAAGCAAGAGTTGAGGGTCAGTTGGCTGCCGACGCGGAAATCATGAGTATCGTTGCTGATCGAAATGCCGCCAGATAATCTCTGGTATACATGTCCACTGCAATCCACCCAACCATTATTCATCCAACCGCGGTTGTAAGTTCCCGAGCTCGCATCGGCTTGGACTGTTTTGTCGGTCCTTATTCAATAGTCGGTGACGAGGTGGAGCTGGGTGATGGTGTGCGTCTCGAGTCGCATTGTGTAATCGATGGCCGGACGACAATCGGTGAAGGCACCCACATTTTTCCCTTTGTCTCGATCGGCCTGGCGCCGCAGGATCTCAAATATAAAGGCGAACCTTCCCAAACATATATCGGTAGGCGCAATCAGATACGAGAGTTTGTCACCGTCCATCGTGGCACCGAGGGCGGTAGCCTGATTACCAGGATCGGTGACGACTGCTTGCTTATGGCCCAAGCCCACATCGCACATGATTGTCTCGTCGGAGACGGCGTTATCATGGCCAATGCTGCTACGCTCGCCGGCCATGTCATCATCGAAGACGGCGCCAATGTGGGCGCTTACTCTGGCGTGCACCAGTTTTGCCGCGTCGGAAAAGAAGCCTATATCGGTGGCTATTCCGTGGTCGTAAAAGACGCCTTGCCTTTCGCGCTAACCGTGGGAAATCATGCACGCTGTTACGGTCTGAATGTGACCGGAATGAAACGCCGCGGTTATTCCCGTCAGGTCATAAGTTCATTGCATCGTGCTTTTCATCTGTTACTTTCCTCAAAGCTTAATACGACGCAGGCACTCGAGCGAATTCGCGACGAAGTTAAAGACTCACCCGAAGTTGACGGTCTGTTGGCGTTCATTGAAGCCTCTGATCGTGGCGTTACCAAGTGATGAAATACGGGCTAATCGCGGGTAACGGAAAATTTCCGTTTCTGGTTGCTGAGGGCGCGAAACGAGCAGGAGCGTCGTTATCGATTGCCGCCATTCGTGAAGAAACTGATCCGCAAATCGAAGGTCTTGCCGACAGTGTGACTTGGGTAGGAATCGGGCAACTGGGAAAGATGATTCGCTTCTTCAAGAATGAAGGAGTCGAACAGGCGATGATGGCCGGGCAAGTGAGACACGTTCAGATTTTCAGTCGTGCTGTGCCGGACGCGCGCATGCTGCGGATGCTGCTCAAACTGCCTAAACGAAATACGCATTCCCTGATTGGCGCCGTGGCTGACGAACTTGCGCGCGAAGGGATTGAGCTGATCGATTCGACTTATTTTTTGAAAGACAACCTTCCTGAGCCAGGCACTCTCACCGCGCGTGAGCCTGACAATCGTGAGCGCCAGGATATCGAGTACGGCCTCGAGGTCGCCAATGAGCTGGCCCACCTGGACCTCGGTCAGACCCTGGTCATCCGTGGCAAAGCGTGCGTGGCAATTGAAGCGATGGAAGGCACAGATGCAACGATTCAACGTGCGGGTGAACTGACCAGATCTCGGCAGAACGCATCGGGCCGTTGGAAGAGATTGAATCTTTCTGGAGGGAGACTGACGGTAGTAAAGTTGGCGAAGCCTGCTCAGGATATGCGATTCGATGTGCCGGTGGTGGGAATTCCTACCGTCGAGTCGATGATTGGCGCTGGCGCAACCTGCCTTTGTGTGAGTGCAGGAAAGACCCTCATGTTTGATCGCGACGAAATGATCTCGCTCGCTGAGCAGAACAGAATTTCGATCGTGGCACTCTAGAACCCCGTTAGATTTTCTCTTCGTCGACTTCTTCGTTTTCCGCGTGGTTTTCGGAAACCGCCGCGCCGGGAACTCGATACTCCTCATTGACCCAGCGGCTAAGGTCCAGCAACTTGCAGCGCTCAGAACAAAATGGTCGGTAGGGATTATCTTGCGACTCGGTAGGTTTATCGCAGATTGGACACTTCATCGACTATAGGAACACTCCCGGTTCGTTAGTTCGCCATCCGCGCCACTCTAATCAACGACTCAGGACGCTTAACCAAAATTCGCCGATTGACGAACTCGATTGTGCCTTCGCGCACCATTGCGTTCAAGCGCACAGTGACGCTTTCGCGAGTGGAGCCGACGATGGAAGCAATCTCACGGTGCGGCAGCGAAATATCGATCAACACTCCTTCGCGTTCCGGAACCCCATAGCGCTTGGAAAAATCTTCCAGCAGCCGATCCAAGCGAGCCGGAATTGCGTTCAAAGTAAAATCCGCGAGCCGGCGTTCTGCATTTTCAAGTCGTTGACCGATCAGGCGGAAAGTGTAATCATGAAGTCTGTAATCCTCAGCCATCCCCCGTTTGAAATCCCCAACTGGAATTCGCAACAGACGCGAGTGCTCATAAGCGAGCGCTGAGTTTTCGCGCTTACCAGCGGTCGAATAAAGAGACGATTCGCCGAAGAGTGAACCTTCGGGAAGGATATCAATCACTGCTTCCCGGTTCGTTTCAGTTTCGATCCGGCAGAGCTTGATACGGCCTTCAACGATGCCATAAAGAGCATCAGCCTGTTCACCGGCCCAATAGATGGCTCGACGGCGGCGCACATCAAGCACGGTTGAACTTTCGGCAAGCAGGAGAACTAACGTGTTGTTAAGAGTAGCGCCGATATCAAGCTTTCGGATCAGATCCGCACGATCGCTCGCGACCAGATCGCGGGCACGCTTCCGATGCAGGTCTTTGTTTTCTGCGTCCCTGGACATGGGAGATCTAAACTTTCGGTTATTTGCTAGCGGTTATTCGACAACGCGACGATATCTCTGACTTGGTCACGTTTGCTAAATTGAAATGTAAGGAAATCTGGTGAACTACCCGAGGTCGTTTGAACTTTTCAGTGTTGTTCGGATTCGGTGGTTGGATGACGTGCTTAGCGAACACGAGCAGTGACTGAATGGACCACACTCTAGCATGAAGGAATCGGCGCACGCAAGGAACACTTTTGCGCATCATAAGCGTCTATGGCAGCCAAATCTAATGTACTCGTAGTCGACGACGATCCTGACAAACTGCACTTGCTGGAAGTCGCACTGGGCATGGCAGGCTTTGAAATTCGCACAGCGCGCGACGGCGAAGAGGCGCTGGCTAAGATCGCAGCTTATCAACCAGATCTCGTAATTTCCGACGTAATGATGCCTGGCCTCAACGGTTATGATTTGGCCAGGCGCATTCGGCAGAACCCGCTGACCAAGTTCATCCCCGTAATTTTACAGACCGCGGCGCAGTACGGCGCAGAAGACCTGTTGAAGGCATCTGAAGCCGGAGCACTAGGGTATATTACGGACCCCACGGATCTGGATTTACTGCTTGCGCGGGCTCGCACACTGCTGGATTTCAAGGCCTACCTCGACACATGCGAAGAAGCAGCATTCACCGACCATCTAACTGGCCTTGCGAACCGGCGGCGATTTGAGCGGCAACTCGATAAGGAAGTTGAGCGCACGCTGCGCTATGGTCACGCGTTCTGCCTGTTAATGATGGACATCGACCATTTCAAGCTAGTGAACGACACACATGGGCACGAAGCCGGCGACGAGGTGATCAGCAAGATTGCCAAAGCGCTGCAAGCAGGGACACGGGGCATCGACCTGGCGGCGCGTATTGGCGGCGAAGAATTCGGGATTCTTTTGACCGAAACGGGTGTGGAGGGCGCGATGGAAGTTGC
>JANNON010000879.1:0-5593 GCA_031399105.1 Blastocatellia bacterium
CACAAGCAAGTCTGTGCCGCTGCATTCGCCGACGGTGTATGTGAATCGCGTACCATCCGGCGACCATTCTGGGAAGACTTCCGCCACGGGACCGGTAAGAACTGGCGCTAGACCAGTCCCATCTGGATTCGTGGTGTAGAGATTCAGGTTCTCGTTTGCATCACAGCGCGAGAAAGCGATCTTCGCGCCATTCGGTGACCAGGATGGACCAGAATCAGTGCTGCATTGCGATCCGAGAGAAGCGATGATGACTTCTCCTGTGGTGTCAGCGTTCATCACGCTGATGTTCACGTCATCACTAACGAATGCAATCTTGCCAATCAGTCCGGTGAGCGGACTCGAGGTGAAGTTGAGCGTTTGATTCGCGCTGAGGTTAGCGAGCGTGGGACCTTGTGGTGTGAATGTCAGCAAAGGCTTCGCCACGGTGAAGGTGTAATTACCTCCGCCTTGCAAATTGGTGAATGAGTAATTGCCGTTCGCGTCCGTCAGAACCGCATTCTCGCGCGCCCCAATCTGCGGTGTCAGATAGATCGAGACAGTCGCGTTTGCGATTCCGTTATTACTCGCATCGGCGGCGCGGCCATTGACGGTGAAGAACGAACCTGAAGCGGTAGTGAACGACGTGAACTGATCGGAATTCAGACCATTGAAGACTCGATTGACAGGATTGAAGGTGAAACCTGCCTTCACCGGCGTCAAGGTGTAGTTGCCGGCTACCAGATCCTTAATAAGAAAATCTCCGTTAGCGTCCGTGACTGTGCTGACGTTGGCGGTCCCCGTGACGTTGATCGTCACGTCAAAAATTCCCAGATTAACAATCGTCGAACTCGTCACCGTGCCCTGGATGTCGAACACCCGTGTCGCAGTGAAGTTGGCGTTTGCCTGATCTGAACTGAGTCCCGGGTAGCTGCGGCTGGAAGGTGCAAAGGTGTACTTGTTTCCAGTGGCGGCATGCCGGAAAGGGATAACTGTATAGTCACCCGCGGGCAGACTGATGAAGGCGTAATAGCCCTGAGCATCGGTCCTGGCGAAACGGGAAACGACACCCTCCGCGCTCACAGCGTCGAGAAAGACGCCCGCGACTGGGGCACTCAGAGAGTCCGTGATTCGCCCGGTGATGCTGAAGGACTGAGCGCCACTCACTACCTTGGCAACGAAAGTTTGGTTGCCAAATGGAGAAGGTGTATTGACGAAATCGAACGCCGGGAAATTTTGACTGTTGGTAACGCCTAAGACATAAACATCTCCCGCGGCATCAATGGCGAGGCGATCTCCAAAGAACGAGTTCGCATCATCATTCCCGCCGCCGCCAAGGAAGCTTGCATATTCAAGCGCGCCGGTGGAGCTGAATTTAACCAGAGCTAAGTCGCGCTCACGAATACCTGGATTACCAATGGTCGTCTGGAAAGCACCTGGCGTCACTGGAAAGTCTGGCGAGAAAGTATTCCCGGCGATGAATACGTTTCCCAGGTTGTCGACTTCAACACCTCCGATGCTTCCCTCCGAATCGAGACCTCCGATCAAGGTAGAAAAAGCGAGCGATGAACCGGCCGCGTTTAATTTCGCGACGAACAAATCGGTGGCGCCTTTGCAAATTGTTTGATAAGCCCCGGGCGTGGTTGGGAAGTTTTGACTCGAACTGGGGCCGCTGATGTAGACATTATTCGCCGCGTCAATTGTGACGCTCGATGCCAGGTCGGTGCGATCCCCGCCGAGATAGGTACTGTAGACAGCACCGTTCCCGGCCGGATTCAGCTTGAAAACGAACGCGTCAAAGTCACCGGCAGTGCTCGCGTAGACCGCTGCCGGATTCGTCGGATCAACAACCAGTGAGTTGATATTTGCGTTGAGGTTGCCGAAGCCATTCGTCTGCGGGCTCCAATTATTTCCACCATCCGTAGATTTGAAAACTGTTGCGACCGACGCTCCGCCGTTGCCATTCAGGATCGAGCCCGCTCCCGCGTAGACATTGTTCGGATTCGATGGGTCTATCCCGATTGAATTTATTCCCGGGTTGGAAACGACGGTGGTGTCACTCAGCGTAAGCGATAGGCCGGTGTTTACCGCGCTCCATGTGGCGCCGCTGTTAGTTGTGCGGTACACACCAAGATTTGTGCCGGCATAGAGCGTCGTTCCATTGGGGCTAATAGCGAGAGTGCGCACGGCCGAGTTGGGAAGTCCCGTGGCTGAAGCAGACCAATTCGCTCCTCCATTAACCGATTTAAAGACCCTTTGGGTGTTCACCACGGCTACATACAGAGTGTTTGCCGAAGTCGGGTCAACGACGATTCCGTTCGATAATGTATTGATGTTTAGGCTCGGCAGACCATTGTTCGCCGGCGACCAATTGCTGCCGCCATCCGTTGTTTTGAACACTCCACTCAGGGTCGTTACATAGAGTGTGTTCGGAGTTGAGGGATGTCCGGTTAGGCCACGCACAAACGCGAATGCAGGTAAGCCGTTGCCGAGTCGGATCCACGCCGCACCGCCGTTAACGCTCTTGAATAATGCGGTTTCGCCTCCGGCATAGATGATATTCGGGGCACTCGGCACGATGAAGATTTGGTGCACACGCGGCATACCGATTTGACCAGTGCTGTTCCACGTCGCACCGCTGTTCGTGCTCTTGAACACGCCGCCGTCCGTTCCTATATAAATGATTGCCGAATTCGTAGGATCAATCGCAGTGCTATAGACGAAAGTGGCGGGCAGATTCGTACGACTCAAGCTCCAATTGATTCCACTGTTCGTACTCTTGAAGAATCCGCGATTCGTTCCGGTCAGTCCCCCCTGAATAGGATTCTGCACCGGGAAGTTGGTCGCCGAAGAGTATCCGGCTAAATAAACGTTCCCGGCTGAGTCGGCTGTCATGGCGACCGGATATTCGTGACCGGCGCCACCGACGTAGGTTAGGTAAAGCAGGGACGTGCCGGTTGAGTTGATTTTCGCGGCAAAGGCATCATTACCACCTGAGTTGTTAAGTCGAAAAGCGCCGGCGGTAACAAGTAGATTGGGGGAAGCCGATATTCCGGAAACGAATACATTTCCAGTGCCCGCCTCAGCGACTACGGAATCGACTTCGTCCTGGTCATTCCCGCCCAACCGCGTGGAAAAGGTGAGCGCGCTTCCGGTGGGATTGAGTTTAGTGACAAAGCCGTCGTTGATTCCGGTTGGCGAGCTCTGTAGGGCGCCGGGGGTAGTTGGAAAGTTTCCATCAGTGCCTCCTACGACGTAGACGTTTCCGGCGGCATCTACGTTTGTCGCGTTGCCGTAATCGAACCCCGCACCACCGAGGTAAGTAGTAAAGAGAACATCGTTCCCGCCTGGGTTTAGCTTGGTGACAAAACAATCAGCATTACCGCCAAAGTTTTCTTGAACCACACCAGGCGTTGCATTGAGGAAGGCATCAAAGACAAGACCGGTGATGTACGTGTTACCAGCAGCGTCCGCTGAAATTCCAATGCCTTCACCACTTCCGTTGATTACCGACAAGAAACTGATGATCGGATCGATTACGAGTGGTTTGCGACGGTCGTAACGCGAAACTTTGAAACCAACCCGATTGCCTTCCTGTAACGAATAGCTGCCGTCAACCTTTTTTCTGACGCCGTTAACTTCCTGGTAGATCGTCGGCTTGCCCTGTCGCACCTCACCCACTTCCGTCTTGAGTATCAGGTTTCCTTGGCGGTCAATTCGTAATTTCTCGGCACCATCAAATTTGATCTTGATAACTTTCGGATCGACACCCGGTTCGACGACCAGGTCATACTCGAGCTGTTGTTGATTGCCGTAATAAACGAGATCTACGCCGGGATATACGTCGTGGTAAGCAACCTTGCTATAGGTGGGGATGTCAGTGAGCCATTTGGAAGAATCGTTACCGAGGAAGTAATTGACTTTGCCGGGCAGTTCTTCATCGCCCGTAATGGCGGGCGACTGATTGCTTGCTCCTTCAAGACGCAGGCGCACAACTGCCTGCTTGGTATCGCCGGACGCTTCGCGCTCACGAGATTCGAGAAGTCTTCGTCGCTGTTCCGGTTCAAACTCCTGCCCATCGACTTCAGAGATCAGCGCCGTCGCTTGTTTGGTTGAATCGTTGGACTGCTGGGCTGGTCCGCGAAAGACCAGGACGGCTTCGGCCGGTGTCAGGAAGACTTTGTACCCCGGCCCACGCGCAAGGAACTTGACGCTCGCATCCGTCTGTCCCCAGTTCGCTTCAAAGCTTAGCGGTATACGACCGTATTTTTTATCGAGGTGGCGTTGCTCAGTCTTTGAGGCCGGCTTCGGAAGGCTGGGACTTACCTGCGATGAAGCAGTCTTTTGATCGAGTTTCGCACTGTAACTGCTAAAGGTCGCCCACCCCGTTACCAAGGCTATGCAGCCAACTAATAAAGCTCGACAAAAAACTCTGTAACTCGAAATTGGAGTTGCGAGTGAGATGGGGGGCATCGATCATTCCTTCACGCTGGGAGTCGGTAAGAGATCCGATTTTCATGTGAGTGAAACCTAGCTTGTTGCGAGCGAACACTGGTCTCAGGCCGGTCCAGGCTGACGACTTTGGATTGGGCGAGGAGTCTACATCCGCTCCCAACACAGGTCAACGCTTGGTTATCGGGTGTGGGGTGTTGGGCTTTAATCTGGGGTGCAAACAATTTGAGCATCCGACTTCACGACTACACCCCACACCCCGCACCCCACACCCTACACCCACTTTCTTCTCTTGCTTAATCTTTTGCCCTGATGTATTCCCGCTGCGATGGATTCATCACGACCACCGTCAACGACTACAACGAGATCGAACAAGATCCTGTTTGCGTTACTCCTCCTCATCTTTGCCACAAGTTTCGCGGTAAGACTCTACAAACTGGACAGTCAGACCCTCGAGTGTGATGAGTTCTACACAATCCCCGCAGCCACTGGCCATCAATATGTCTATCTCACCAGCGAAGGAGATGGGCCAAGACCAGACCTTCCGACAACCACGAGCGAATATCGAAAACTCCTGACGCCAGATGACGGTCTCGGTTTGGGCGCTGTCCGCAGCGTGTTGAAGCGCAACGTTCACCTACCGCTTTACTTCTATGTCATGCATTACTGGGTTGGCTGGTTTGGCACTTCCGCATGGTCGCTGCGTTTCCCTTCAGCTTTTTTTGGCGCGCTGGCGGCAGTGATGATCTTTCTGCTCGGGAAGGAATTGTTCACGCCGCTGGTGGGAATAGTAAGTATGATTTTTCTCGCGTTCGCGCCTGAGCAGATCTACTTCGCCCAGCAAGCCAGGATGTACACCTTACTTACTTTTCTGGTTGTCACCTCAACTTATCTTTTGGTGCTCGCGCTACGGCGGCCCGAAAGCAAGTGGCTCTTTTTCGGCTATGCGATCGTCTCAATTGCCGGTCTCTACACGCACTACGAATACGTGTTCTGTCTCGCTGCGCAAACAGCATTTCTGTGGCTCGTCGGACCAGAGGCACGACGAAATTGGCGTCGCTGGCTCACAACCCAGTTGCTAATCGCGCTGGCATTTTCGCCCTGGGTGTTGATTTCGCTGGCCCAGAAAAAGAGTTCTCCCGAGGTGATTGCCTGGGCCAACGGG
>JANNON010000897.1:0-7551 GCA_031399105.1 Blastocatellia bacterium
GCATCGGTGATCTCGATGGGCCTGATTTCGCTGCCCATCATGCTGCGTTACGGCTACGACCGGCGCGTGGTGTTCGTCCTGCGGAGGATGGAGCAGCGCGTTAATGAAATCGCGGCGGTAAACGCGTTTCCGTTGCTCCATCCTCCGCAGGACGAACAACGACCACTTGCCACTCGCGCCCCAGTCGATGACAGCGCAGTTGACCGTCCCGACATTAAGGCCCGCACCGTAACTTCTGCCGGCAACAGAACGCAGGCGTCGAGCTGCTCGCAAACGTTGAATGGAGGGCAATTCAAATGAGGCATGAGAACGCAGTTGTTACCGACGATGGCCAGACCCCGGAGACGCTGATGGAAAGATTCAAATTCTTTCTTTGGTGGAGCGCGGGCGCAGATCTTACGACGCTGAAACAGTCACCTTCTGATCACACGCGGTTCACAGCCCTGGGCATGATGATGATGGTTGTGCCCTGCCTGGCTTGTGTCTCGGGAACTTTCTTCCTCATGGACACGCTCCATCTTGCGCCCTATCTCGCCGCTGCAGGCGGTTGTGCATGGGCCTGCGTGGTCTTCGTTTTGGACCGCCTGATTCTCACATTTCATCGAAAAGGCAAGCGGGAATTTTTACGTGCATTGCCGCGACTGGTGCTTTCAGTCTCACTCGCTTTGCTGATCGGAGAGCCGCTACTCGTCAAACTTTTTCGGGCGGAGATCAGAATCGAGTTGATGCGCAAAGGCCAAACCGTCGTGACCGATGCCCGCGGAAAAGCAGAAGCTCGGATCGAACCCGAAAGAAAAGCCTTGCTGGATGCCAACGATGAGTTGCAGGGCAGAATCGACGGCCTTAAACGGTTGCGCGATGAGAAGGAAGCCGCCGTCATAAGCGAGATCGAAGGCACAGTCGGTTCCGGCATCAAGGGAGATGGTCCCGCTGCCAGACAGAAGCAGCAGGCTTTCACCGAAGCAAGAGCCGAGTACGAAAAGGCCAGCAAGGAGCTCACTCCGCGAATAGAGCAAAACAAAAGTCGGCTGGGCCAACTCCAAACGGCCATCGACGATGAAGTGAAGCTCATCACCGAATCGCAGGCGGCTTCTGGTGGCCTCATGGCTAGTCATCAGGCGCTGTTCTCGATCATCAAACGCGAACCGGGCGCGGCTATCACTTACGTGCCGCTGTTTTTCATCATGTTGCTGATCGAGGTTGCGCCGCTGGTGAGCAAACTCTCCTTTCCAGAGAGTGAATACGACAGGCAACTTGCTCTGAGAGAGAAAAACGCGATCTGCGAGGCGAGGAGATTAGCCGCGCTTGATCGCGAAAAACAGAAGCGGAACACCCGGTTGCTGAACGGAATGGCGCGCAGGATTGAAGCCGTCGTTACAGGAAAACGCAATGGCCATGTCGCAGACCAGGAACGTGAGGTTGCCGATCTGCTGCGGTTTACGATTCTCGATCAGCTCCGGCGAGAGATTCTTGCTCAGCAGCCTCAACCGAATGGCAACAGAACGTTCGGTCCCAAAATGACCGTCGAGGTCGTGGGCCGCCCTGACTTGCGTGTGAGTCTGCAGTTGCCAACGGTAGACCGTTCGGGGGTCACGCTTACTGAGCTGGACTGGGATCTGCGCCAAATCGAGGAAGAAGTTGCCCATGATTCTTCGCAAGTGATTGCACTGGTCAAGGCGACATCGTCCGCCGGTCGAGCGGTGCAACGAGACTTACCGCTGCTTCCACAACTCGAATCAGACCAGACGCTTTGTCTGACATTCGCGCCTAACGGTGGACAAGAGAACGAACTGCCACTGGCCTGAAAGGGTTTTCACCAGCATGAGTTCCGCGGGAACAAAACAGATCGTCGGAAGGCAAAGCGCAAGTTGGCTAACGACTGCCCTGCGAAGTAGCCGGCCCATCTTTTCGAAAGCGTGGCCCGTGCTGGCGGGGTTCTTTCTGGTGGCACTGTTGCTTGTTTCCCAGGTGGCGATCATCGGCTCACTAGACCGGCTGGGAGTTTCCCCGCAGTTCAGCTTCCTTTGCCTGAATCTTGCACTACTCGCCGGTCTTTCGACACCGATTCTGTATCCGCTGCTGAAACGGAACTGGTCATTCAAGTCGCGAAAGGCATTGAATTTCGAACAGGTGAACATTGAACCGGCGAATTTCGAACCGACTGGCCCAGCCGCGGGTAAGCAGGCCGCGCAAACCTCTTTGCCAGAGTTGGTCTGCAAAATACTGGTCATCCGCCGGCTTGAAACAAACCAAACTTCCTCGCGCCCAACTGCCCAACCCTCTTATGAAAGGACGAACTCAAATGCGATTGCTGTCAGTGATTGGTTCTCAGGCTCGTAAGCGATTCCCTCGCCCAGTTCGCCAGACACTGGTGGGACTGCTACTCATTGTGCTGGTGAGCCAGACGGTGCTCGGTGTCCTGGCGTATCGCGCCGCCGTGGACCACCTGCGGCAGAACGATCCACGCCAGTTGCAGAACCGCTCCGAAGTCTCGTTCTTCTTCGCCCCTTTAAGGCTTCAAGTTGGTTCCTCTATTTCGTCTGGAGAAGTTATTGAGTACCTCGGCGAGCTCGGCTATGTGGAAAGCGCTGATGAGACTCCAGGCAGTTTCAAGACCGGCGATAACACAATCACCGTGACGCCGCGTGCTGTAGTTTTTCAGCAACTCTCAATCAGGATCGAACGCCACCGGATTGACGCTTTGACTGCCGGCGGACAACCAGTGATGGAAGTGCAACTCGAGCCCTTGCCGATGCAAGAGTTCGTTCGTTATCTCCAGAACGAGTCGCTGAGGGAACAGCGAGTGCGACGGACGGTGCTCGTTCCTGGCGCGGTTCCCGAACTTCTCTCCGATGCGGTTATCTCGATCGAGGACCGCCGCTTTTTCCAGCATCACGGCATTGATGTCTTTGGAATTGCTCGGCGAGTCTTGTCTGGCCAGGGCGGTGGCTCATCGCTCACTCAGCAACTTATCAAGAACACGATCTTCAAAGGAGCAAAGGGAGAGTTCTGGCAAAAATACCTCTCGTTCCTTCCCGCGAATTGGCAACGCAAAGCCACCGATGTTTTTCTAGCACTCGCGGCGGAGAAGATGATGTCGAAGGACGAGATACTTGCGGCCTACCTTTCGGTGGTGCCGTTGGGCGCGGCGGAAGGGGTTGAACTGCATGGCGTGGCCGTGGCGGCGCAGGAATATTTTGGCAAAAACCTTTATGAACTTGATCTTGCCGAGGCAGCCGCACTCGCGGGAATGATTCACAAACCTTCCTTTTACCTGGGCAGGGCTCGAGATGCCGATTACAACGCAATCACCGATCGGCGTAACTCCGTTCTCGATCTGATGGGGCGAAACCTGCCGTCGAAATATTCAGCTGCAGTCATTGACCGAGCCAAACGCGTTCCGATGCAATTTGTCTTTGCCAACAGCAGGCGTTCCGAACGGCCGGCGGCGGCTTACAGCCGGCACTTTGTCGAGTTCGCTGCTCACAACCTGACTCTGGAACTTGCGCAGGTGCAAAGCAGCGAGGGTGCTCTTCATGTTTCCACGACGCTCGACTTCCGTCTGCAGAAGGAAGCGACCGAGATTGCCGAGAGCGCCGCTCGTGAATTGCAAAAACCCATCGCTCGTGTGTGCCGAGCATCGAGGACCGACAAGGTTCGCTGTTCCGCTCTCGTGCCTCAAGTTGCGCTGGTGGCCATGGATCCGCAAACCGGTCAGATATTGGCGATGGTCGGCGGCATTAATTCAAACTTCAACTACGCTACCGCCAAACGCTCGCCGGGAAGTGTCATCAAGCCATTTATCTACCTGAGAAGCATCCAGCGTGGCCACATTCGTGGGCAGGCATTTACACCTGCAACAATACTCGACCCGCAAACCGACGAACTGCGTGGTTATCGCCCCGAACAAAATATCGGTCGAAAGTCTACTGTCCGCGTCGGCCTTGCTAAGAGCTACAACTTTCATGCAGTCGCTGCGGCCGAAGCCGCGGGCTTAAATAACACTGTTGAGTTTCTCAGTCAGCTAACGGGCTCACATCCGGAAGTTTCAGGCATGGCGGCCATCGGCGGCACTGCTGGTTCAGAAACTTCGCTGCTCAGTCTGGTCCAGGCCTACACCGTCTTTCCAAATAACGGGCGGCTTGCTACCGCAACTTTTCAGCGATCGTTCGAACAGGCCGGCGTTACGAAAGATCTTGCCAGCACTGAACCGCGGGCAGTGGCTGACGCAGGAGCTGCTTATGTTGTGACTCAGATGATGCGCTCGGTTGTTGGCCCACGAGGAACTGCTCCGGATTTTCTTGGTCTCGCTGGTTTCAATTCGGATGCGATGGTGGCGGCCAAGTCAGGCACTGGCATGGTGGCGGACGTTTGGTTCGTAGCCCTCACTCCGCGGTTGGTCGTAGGTGTATGGACAGGTTTGCCGCAAAACGAAATTCCACTACGCCTGTCCGATGGTTTCAGCGGTGCACGCGTGGCGGCGCCGATCGTTGCGAAATTCATGCGTAGCGTACGACGGGTTCGAGCTGAGCTACTCACCGGCGACTTTCAACTGGCGCGAAACGTCACCAGGCTAAGGATCGATCCGAACGCGAATTGCACGACCACGGGCGGCGGAGTAGAGGAATATTTCATTATCGGACGAGAGCCTCCGCCTTGCCGGCAAGGTGGCCGGCAGCAAGATGAATCGCTCAAGCGCTAACAATCGGAAATACTTTTCCTACTGACCGGAGGACTGAATGCAAGACAACAGCTGGGCACGCGCAAGCGAGATCGACTCGCTCTTTCACCGCATCGCTTCCGTCCCGTCTCTGTACCAAGCCTGGCGCAAAGTCCGCGCGAACCGCGGTGGGCCTGGCATCGACGCCATGAGCTTGCAGGCTTTTGAAATGCGGCTCGAAGCCAACCTGAAGGAACTGTCGCGTAGCCTGTTGAGCAGATCATATGAGCCAATGCCTGCCCGCTTTGTCACAATTGCCAAAGCAAACGGCAAGGAGCGAGAGCTTGCCATTCTCACCGTACGAGATCGCGTTGCCCAACGCTCCACCCTCGATGTGATTGAACCTTTCTTCGAGCCACAGTTTCTGGATTGCAACTTTGCTTTTCGCCCCGAGCGCTCAGTGGAGATGGTGATTCAAAGAATGATCGCTGCGAGAGCTAACGGCTACTGGTGGACCGTTGAATCCGATGTGGAAGATTTCTTCGGAACAATTGATCGCAGGCTACTGCTGTCTGAGGTTGAGCGAACCATCGACGACAAAGATGTGCTGCGTCTGCTGGGTCTATGGCTCGATGCGGGCGCCCTGGATCCTCAGCCGCGGTCACCAAAGACCCCTGGCGTTGTGCGGCAGGGGCAGGAAGCGATCGCCAGTTTGCGACTCCTCATGCGAGACACCGTAAACGACTCAGTGAATGATTTCGTTGCCGAGCGTTTGGGTTTGCACCACGTCGCCTCGAGCAATGGCCTTGGCAATGAACTTCCCTTTTCCTCTGATTTAATCGAGAGCCGGCCCGATGACCTTCTCCCACTACCCAGCGCCAGACACCAAGGTGCTCGGCGCGAGGCCCTCAAACGAATTGTCAGGAATGGCGCCTTACTCGCCCTGTCCGAGCGTGCCCTACTTGGGCGTCTTCTGGGAATGAAACTGTTGGGCGTAGGTGGACTGGCCGTCGCTGCAGCACTGCTCGCCCCTAAGGCCGCTGACGTTTATCGCAACCATTTTCATCCCCAACTTGGCACACCCCAGGGAGCCCCAGTTTCTCCACTGCTGACGAATATCTACATGACGCCCTTCGACTCGGCTCTGACTCAGCAAGGCTGGCGCCTTATTCGATACTGCGACGACTTTGTTATCCAGTGCCGCAGTGAAGAAGAGTCGCGCAGAGCTTTACAAGCCGCGGAGAGAACACTGGCTGGCCGGAAGCTGAAGCTGCACCCTGACAAAACGCGCATAGTTCCACCCCATGGTGACTTTGAATTCCTGGGCTACCAATTTGCAGCGGACGGCAGCATCGTTCCGCCGCGGACAGTGCCCGCCCAAGTTGCCAAACAGATTCAAGCAATGGCCGGGCGTGCCATGCGCTGGAGGAAACGCACGGTTTGAGATCAATAAATGTCAGATCTGAAGCAGAGCTTCTTTAGAGCCTTAGCTGTTGTCAGCAGGTTCGAGGCGAAGCAAACATTGTGAAGCGGTCTAAACGAAGCAAAGAGGATAACGACCATGTCAGCTATCTACATCACAACTCAGGGCGCGACCATTCAACGCCGCAGTGGACAGTTTCTCGTTTGCAAGGGTGCGGAAGTACTCCAAAACATTCCGGAGGCACATGTCCGGCAACTCGTACTATTCGGGAACGTAAACATTACAACCCCCGCGGTTGGCTTTTGTCTCGACAACCAGATCGACGTGGTGTTTCTCACTCAGGGCGGCAGATTCCGTGGCCGGTTGAACGGCGATGGGGGCAAGTCAGCGGAGTTGCGCTCGCAACAGTACGCGCGAGCTAGCGATCCGGCATTCCGTCTGACGCAGGCGCGCGTGATTGTTGCCGGTAAGATCAATAACTTGATCGCATTTGCGCGTCGTCAGAACGTCTCGGTTTTCGAGCGAGATCTTTCCGGTTTGCGAAAGGCAGTTGAGAACGCGCGTCACTCTCGCTCGGTCGACTCTTTGCTCGGGACTGAAGGTTCGGCGTCGGCGACCTACTTCAAGCTCTTCGGCTCATGGGTGCCAAAGCCATGGCGTTTCGGTAAAAGAATTGCCCACCCGCCGGGTGATCCAGTCAATGCCTTGCTGAGTTTGAGTTATACGCTGCTCTACAACCGTATGACATCGCACCTCAACGAGATGGGGCTGGATCCGTATCAAGGGTTCTTCCACACCGTGCGGTATGGCCACGCTGCACTCGCCTCGGATCTGATTGAAGAGTTTCGCGCGTTGGTCGGAGACTCAGTGGTGCTTAAAACGTTGCGCCGGAAGCAGCTCAAACTGTCGGATATTATTGAGAGCCAGGGAGAGTTCCGCTTGCTGCCGGCGGCGTCGAAAGTATTCTTCACCGAGTTCGAGAATAAGCTGAACACTCGCCGCAGCGCGAACGGCCATGGTGATCTAAATTTGACCTACGCCCAGATCATCAGGCGACAAGCATATCAAGTCGCCCGCGTAATCACTGGGGAACAGTCGCTGTACGTCCCTTTCGCTCTGGAAAGCGCACGGCGCGAGGATAGTTAAGTCATGCCACTCGTTCTTGTATACGACATCCCGGACGACAAGCGTCGCGATCGATTGCGCCGTACCCTGCTTGGCTTTGGCACCCCGGTGCAATACAGCGTCTTTGAATGTGACCTGACGCCGCGCCAGGTACAACGTATGCACAAGGCTGTACTCGATGTGATCCAACTTCCCGAGGACAACGTCCGTTACTACCAGATCTGTCGCGCTTGCCTGACAAATGTAGAGGTGTTTGGCGGCCAGCCCGTAACACACCGTAACTCTGTCTATGTGATTTAGCAGTCGATTGAGAAACGTCAACAGAAAGGATAGTTATCATGTC
>JANNON010000907.1:0-2123 GCA_031399105.1 Blastocatellia bacterium
CCGAGACATTGAGCTTGAACCAAGGGAAGGAATGCTGCTTTCAAGTTGTCGCAGCAGTCTGCCGGAACTCACTTCCCATAACTTGATTGAGTTTCCCCCCATACCCATCGAGGCGAGCAAGCGTCCGTCAGGACTGAAACCGATCTGCGTTTGCGGCGATGTGATGCCGGCTTGGAGCACCATCTCAGGTTTGGGTGCTGTTGATTTTGCCGGCGCCGGTTGGGTGGCAGCGGGCGTAGGAGTAGGGGACGCTTCGATGCCTATGCCGCGTTTGTCTTGCGCCGCAGGTTTTGGTTCTTGCGCGGAGTTGCTTGAGGCAATTGTATGGGAAGTAACTAACGTCGAGATTAGAAGTGCGTAGAGGCAAAGAAGAGAAATAGTTTTCATTAGTTAAACCCCCGAGTTTCGCAATGATACGCTAGTACTGAGAGTGGGAGCAGGAAAGCACTGTTTCTTGCCTGCGACCAAGATACCAGCTAGAACTCTCGCTGCGGCTGAGCCGTCCGATGTCGGGCGGTGGCTACGCCCCGCCGTCAGCCCTGTTTCTTTTGGGGCTATGCCCCTCGCGAGCTCCAGAAATATTAGAATCACCACTGCGAAGAATTCAAACGCAACCGAATTCGGCAAGCATTTGGGGCGCAGCCCCGCGATAAAAAGGAACGCTAACGCCGGGACATAGCCACCGCCGCACATCGGACGGCTCAGCCGCAATGAACGACGAGTCGTGTCTCGTGGCTTCTAGTAAGTCTCGTTGCTCTAAAGGAGAACACATGCAACTTCCAAACAGCCTGGCAGCCATTGGGATCGCTACTGCTTGTTTCTGTACGTCAGCGCTTTTGAATACACAGCAAAACACCCCTAGCCTTGACTTAAGTCCCTGCACCGTTAACGGCATGCAAGCCAAGTGTGGCGAATACGAAGTCTTCGAAAACCGCACGACCAAAACCGGGCGCAAGATAAAACTCAAGATTTTAGTGTTCCCTGCGACTGGGGCAGAACGGTTGTCAGACCCCTTTGTCTATGTTCCCGGTGGGCCAGGTTCGTCGGCCACTGAGGATGCTCCTTACGTAGCGCCGAATCTCGCAAAGATCCGGGCGAAACGGGATTTGCTCTTCGTCGATCAGCGTGGCACTGGAGGCTCGAATCCACTCGATTGTCAGTTGTTCAATCCGGCGGACCTGCAAAGTTACCTCGGATACTTTTTTCCACTCGAAGCAGTGAAGCGGTGTCGTGAGCAACTCGAAAAGAAAGCTGAGCTCACCCTCTATACCACCTCCATCGCAATGGATGACCTCGAAGAAGTAAGACAGGCGCTTGGTTACGGCAAGCTGAACCTGATGGGTGCGTCCTATGGCACTCGTGCGGCGATGGTTTATCTGCGACAGCACCCGCAAAGTGTGCGGACCGTAACCTTGTTTGGCGTGTCGCCGACCAGCCAGCACATGCCGAAAAATTTTGCTCAGGACACCGAACGAGCGTTGCAAGGCGTGCTTGCTGAGTGCACCGCCAATGAAGCCTGCAATCGAGCGTTTCCGAACCTTCGCAACGAAGCAAAGGCTGTGCTGGAACGATTGCTGAGAGGTCCAGTCGAAGTTTCGGTGCGGCGAGACATGCGAGGAAGTGCGGATGACGTTGTGAAAGTGAAGTTGTCACGCGATCTGGTGGCCGAGGCGATCCGCTACATGCTCTACAACCCGGGCGCGGTGCCGCGGATTCCGTTGTTCATTCATCAAGCGGCGCAAGACAACTTTGTTTCTTTGGCCCAGGCAGCGCTGAATTACCGGCGTCAGATTGTTGCGAGCGGAAGCAATGGAATGTATCTCTCGGTCACCTGCGCCGAGGATCTCCCATTTGTTAAGCCGGATGAAGTAACACTTCTCTCGGCTAATACTTTTCTGGGTGACTATCGTGCGAAGCAGCAGCGAGCAGCCTGTGAGTTGTGGCCGCGTTCAACGATTTCGGCTGACTATGCCTCGCCAGTGCAATCCGCTGCGCCCGTGCTGATCTTCACTGGACAGTGGGACCCGGTGACACCGCCTTCACATGGGGATTTTGTAGCGAAGGGTTTTTCAAACAGTCTGCATCTCGTAGTGCCTCAAGGCGGACATGGGTTCGGCGGCATG
>JANNON010000019.1:0-4785 GCA_031399105.1 Blastocatellia bacterium
GGACACGAACCACGCCCAGTACCGGTTGCTCCAGCTCCTGGCGGCGAAGCACGGGAACGTCTTCGCCGTTGGAGACCCCGATCAGAGTGTGTACAGCTTCCGCGGAGCCGACATCCGGAACATCCTCGACTTCGAACGGGACTTCCCGGGCGCCGGGTCGGTCGCGCTCGAGCAGAACTACCGCTCGACGAACGCGATCCTCGAGTCGGCGAACGCGGTCATCTCGCACAACTCCGAGCGGAAGGAGAAGCGGCTCTGGTCGGAGCTCGGCGACGGCGATCCGGTGCGCGTGATCGAGGTCGAGGACGAGCAGGCCGAGTCTCGCTACGTCGCGGCGCAGATCGCCGGGCTCGTCGAGGAGGGCTACTCCGGCAACGAGATCTCGGTCTTCTACCGGATGAACGCGCAGTCCCGGGTGCTCGAGCAGACGCTGCGCCTGCACCAGATCGGCTACCAGGTGATCGGCGGGCCGCGCTTCTACGAGCGCGCCGAAGTGAAAGATGCGATCGCCTACCTGCAGGTGCTCGACAACCCGGCCGACGCCGTCAGCCTGATGCGGATTGCGAACCGGCCGAAGCGGGGAATCGGCGACACGACGATCTCGCGGCTCGTCTCCTACGCGGAGAATCACGGCCTGACGCTCTTCGACGCGCTCGACCGGCCGTCGGAGGCCGGCCTCGGCACCGCGGCGGTCAAGGCGGTGACGGGGCTGAAGAACCTGCTCGACTCGCTCCGCTCGGCGGTTCCCGACAAAGTTCACGGTGAGCATCACCGCGGCTGAAAATCTCACGCACCGAAATCCAAAGTAGCAGCCAATCCCGATGCTCATCGGCAGTGTCAATTTTCCTCGCCCATTCGCGCAATTCGTCAGCAGTAAGTTCGGTGCTATCGGCTTCGGGTACGATGGTTTTGAGTGTCCGATCGAAAACCGCCTCGACCAGTTCGGCCACCTCATGTGCGTCGATTATCTTGGCGATGGCATCGGCAAAGTAAGCTGCTTGATCCATCTCTTCCGGCGTAAATGGTGGATAGGGCGGGTCACCGGGACGATTAACAAACTCCAGGACACCTACGGCTTCGTTGCCACTCCGTAATGGTGTAGCCAGCAAAGTTATGGTCTTGAATCCGGTTTTCTCATCAGCTTCAGACCAGAAGGATCCTTCGCTCGAGACGTCTGATACGGCCATTGGCTGGCCGCTCGAAAAGACGAGTCCCGCGATCCCTTTGCCTGGCGGGATCCGGAGCTTTAGTAACTGCTCTTTAACATCACTGATGGCGGTGAGAAATCTTAAACCACCTTCGTTGCCATCGCGAACGAGTACCGACGCCTCAACCGACCCCACAACCTTGGCGGCCAAAACGAGCAGATCGTCAATCGCCCGTTTAAGAGGTGCGGTCAATGAGTTTGAGACATCGATCGCATTCACGGCCTCGCGCAACTGCGTAGCCGAAGGATTACTGGGTCCGTCTCCGAGTGCGTCCGGAAACTGATCGGAGTCTCCACCAGAACCGTCATCAATCATAGTTGTTCTTTCTCAGACAAAATCAAACAGCGACCCGTTCAGTACCATTTGAGGACTGATGAGGCTATTGTTTGTGGCTAAAGCTTAAACCCGAGGGCGCGTATCAGAAAAGCACTGGCCGTTCGGCGGTAGAAGTCTACGTTGCGAAGCCCATTATACAGAGTGAGCGATTCGCGCGATAATATTTCGCAATATTAGCAGTTTGGTCTCGTCATGACTTGATGACGGCCTGGTAATTTGTCCGGGCGAAACAGAAAAATCGAGAGCTCGCTACCAACGTCGCGAACTAAAAATAAGGAGCCTGAACTCAAGACATGAGCGCTGAATCAACAATGACTACATCACAGGAACGAGTTTCAAACGGTATTCTCCACGCGTCCGAACTGCGACATACCGGACGAGTTTCTGAAGCAATTGCGGAGCTGGTTGGAACTCTGGCTCTGGCGCGGGAGGTACCCTACGAGATTGAATTTCAAACTCGCATTCAATTGGCCATGACCCTCGCAGATTTTTACCAGGCAGCCGGCGAAGTAACGAAGGCGCAGGAGATGTTGGCTGGCGAGTTGGCTTTTGCCGAAAAGATTTCTCAAATAATGCAGGCTACGGGCACACCAGCCCAAAAGCGGGGCGCGACAGGCGGCTATCTGCAGGTGCGTGACCGCGCCACACAAATGTCTTTGATCGGTAATCCCGCGCCCGAGATATCGGTCAAAGAGTGGATTAGTGGTGATCCGGCATTACTGGCGGACCTAAGTGGACGAGTAGTCCTGTTGGAGTTTTGGGCAACCTGGTGCAAGCCTTGCCAGGAAATGTTTCCAAAATTACAGAATCTCCACGAAAAAGAGGCGGTTCGCGGTTTAGATATCATCGCCCTGACCCGGCATTACCTTGCATACCGTGGCACAGAAGAGAGTATGGCTGAAGAGATACAGCTAATGCGCCAGATGGTTTCCGACCACGCGGTGACTTTTAAGGTGGGAGTAGCGGAAGACGAGCGTTTGCAGACAATCTATGGCGCCAACGGGTTGCCGACCATAGCACTCATCGATCGCCAATCCATCGTTCAATATGTCGGTCCGGGATCCGAAGATCCATTGTTTGACGAGGCGGTGCAGCTTTGCCTGAGGCAGTCGCTGTGAAGAATGATCTGCCCTACCGCAAAAAAGCTTGTCTCCTAACGTCCTCGCTGGTAGGATGCGCCCGCTTCAATCTTTTGATTCTGCAAGATACACCTCAGAGCGAAACGCTCAGGTTATCGCAAAGCGCTTGGGCGCTTTTTCAGAATTACCCTTCATTCGAATCGGTCGCGGAGTAGTACGGACGAAAGATTCTGGTAAAACTTATCTTCGTCCATGCTTAGTTGTCTCTGCTCTGCCGGTGGGAGTTTGCGAGACGGAGCGATTTTTGAGCGATTTCCGTTTTCGTCAAACGAAGGGATGCAACGCAGTGGTACCGCCAGATACATTAGCGGGTTTGCGCAACGCACGCGGGCCAAAGGGATATGCGCCCAACGCATTATCAACTCGGCCATGGATACGAGGGATGCAAATTCCTCTAAACACAATTAATTTTCGATAAGGAGAATTGCAATGGCGATTTTGACCTCCACGCCCGGAGAGGGCGATCAAGTTAGTATTTACGATGTCCCAGACGATGTCCTTAAACAGTATGCAATTACTGGCGATAAGGCAGCGCAGATGTTTCCCGAAGGTGAGAAGGCGGCGGGCGGCGACATTCCCAAGAGCACCGGTGCAATGAGCGCCATCAAAGTGGAAAACGCAGAGAGTCTCGGTGAAGTCCAGGCCTACAACGCCGTCTGCGTTTGTCGCCAGCTTTATTGCAACGCCTATCGCTGCTGGTGGCATTACTACTATTGCTACTGCTAAACGCAACCCAGCCTGGTTGCTAAGCTTTAGCGAACGAACACCTAGTGAACCTCCCGCACATCATGTGAAGGGAAACACTTAGATGGCGGGTAAGGATCGACACTTACCCGCCAGATCGTTTTTCAAACTCCATCAAATTCCGGCTTCCTGATCTTCCTCCTGCAGAAGAACTATCATGTCTAATCCAAAGACTCCCCCACCCGGCATTCCTGCCGGACTGCCATCGGAACCATTAACCGGTCAGCCAATGGAGGGTTTGCCTCCGGGCGCTCTGCCGGCTAACGCCATATCGCCCGACCAGTTGCCTGATTCTTTGCCCCCGTTACCGGGTGGCGCGGCGCCCGCTCCCGGACCGGGGCAAGGCAAGATCCGCATGAAGACGATGCCGAAGATGAACGCCGGCCCTTATCTCAAGCGCGCGTTCAAACTTCTCGGCGGGCACAAAGCACTGGTAGTGCTTTCGCTATTCTTGTCTTTGGTGATCTTTCTGCTCCCATTCATTGCGGCGGCGGCTTTTGGTCCACTGCTTAAACTATTCGGAGATGCGGCCGGTGGAGCGTCGAACGGCGATTGGAGCAACGTGTGGACCCGGACCGGCTCGTTCTACGAGCGCGGTGGTGGCGGAGACGGTTTTTTCTCACCGATTACGAATTGGCTCTCGACGCCGCTCTCTTTCCTGACGATTTTTCTTATCTGGACGTGCGCGATCGTGTTTCGTGAGGTAGTTGATATTCTGCGCGCCTGGGTCGATGCCAACCTGGAGCAGAAACTACTGACTGGACTGCGCCAAAATCTATACGAACATATTCAGGGCCTCTCGCTCGATTTCTTCATGGGAGGACAGACCGGCGCGTTGATGCAACGAGTGCTCTCTGAGACGACGGCCGTGCAAAGGTTACTCACGCAAGTGCTGTTGACGCCGGTGATTGATGCCATCGTGTTGGTGATTGTGATTGCGTATCTACTGGCGCTCAGCTGGCAGATGACGTTGGTGTTGTTCGTCCTCGCACCTTTGACAATCCTGATGTTCCGCTTCACGAGCGGCAAACTTCAAGAGGGGGCGATGGGTATCAACATGAGCGCGCGCGAGCTCGGCGCCGAACTTGAAGAGACAATCAACGGTATCTCCGACATTCAGGTTTTCAACGCTCAGCCAAAACGAAATGTTCGTTTCCGCGAGGCCTCTAAAGAGGCGGCGAAAAATACCGCGAGCACGACTGCCTGGATGAGTCTCAGCAATAGCGGCGCGCAGGTCTTCATTTCCTTGACAGCCGCGCCAGCGCGTCGGACTGGTTGCGCGGCAGGCTGCGGTGCGTCTGCGCCTTGATCACCACCGTGCCTTCGGCAGTGATGCGCTGGTCGGTCAGTGCCAGCAG
>JANNON010000044.1:0-4690 GCA_031399105.1 Blastocatellia bacterium
TCCGTTCGGTGATGTCGATGATACTGGCCAGCACGAACGCGCCCTCATTCGTTCTGATCGGATTGAGTCCGATCTCGATAGGCACCTCGACACCATCTTTGCGCAGGCCATAGAGATCTCTGCCGGCGCCCATCGCTCGCATTGTGGGATGTGCTGAGAAAGTTGTGCGGCGATCTGCGTGTTGCGCACGATAACGCTCGGGTACAAGTATCTCTACGGGTTGGCCCAGCAATTCTTCGCGGAGATAGCCAAAGAGTTGCTCACACTGATTGTTCACCAAAGTTATCAGACCGTTGCAATCGATCATCAGCATGGCGCTGGGCGCAGCTTCCACCACAATTCGGAAGCGCTCTTCAGCGCGCTTCCGCTCGGTGATATCGATGATGCTGGCGACTACGAACGCGCCCTCGTCAGTGCGGATAGGATTAAGGCCAATCTCGATCGGCACTTCGTTGCCGTCTTTCCGCAGACCATAGAGATCACGGCCCGCACCCATCGATCGGGTACTGGGATGGCTTGCAAAACTGTTCCGGTGAGCGGGGTGTTGTGAACGATACCGCAAGGGAACGAGCTTCTCTACAGGTTGGCCCAGCAGCTCATCGCGGTCGTATCCGAAGAGAAGTTCAGTCTGATTGTTGACCAGATTCATCAAGCCGCGTTCATCAACCATGATCATGGAACTTGGCGCGCCTTCGACAACCAGTCGGAATCGCTCATCAGCGAGCTTCCTCTTCGTAATATCTGTTGCCGAGTTTATCCAACTTCCGACTTCGGTACTCTTCTCGGCCACAATGGGAACGCTCCTGACCAAATAGGAGACATAGGCTCCGTTTCTGTGCCGAATGCGTGCTTCAAGTTCGCTCGATAAATTTGCATGGTGGGCTGTTTTCCAGGTTTCCAGCAGTCGCGACCGATCGTCTTCGTGCAGCGCGTTCAGCCAACCATTTCCGAGCATCTCTTCTGCGTTTTGACCGGTGATCAGGCTCCACTCTGGAACTGGAAAAAGAACACGCCCTTCTGCGTCAGTGGTCCAGACCACCTGCGAAGTTGCGTTTGCCAGCGAGCGGTACAGCTTCTTGGCGTGCATAATCGAATCGTGATTGATTTCAACCCGGCGCCTTGCCCGGTGCATCAGCTCGCTCAGTATGCTGATGAATGACCCGACTGTGACGAGAGTTACCAGATATACCAGGTCAGCTCTTCCCGCGGGCCACAAAGCGTAGTAAGGAATGACGAAAAGATAATCGGCTAACAGGAAAGAGATTAGGACTGACGACAAGCCGGGCCCGAGGCCTCCGTACCATGCGCAAAAAGTAACTGCGATGAGGAACAATGAAACCGGAGAATGTGCAAAGAATGGCCACGTGAGCTGCATAACAGCACACACGATTAAGGGCGCGAGCAATGTCGATAGATACCGCGGCAGGCTGCTGGGAATGGATGTTTTTGTCATTGACACGACTTCATCAATGGTCCCTGGATTCGGATCGTTTTCGCCGATCAAACTTCTCGGCGATCAAAAGAAGGACGCCGCTTTCGCCCCAAGGCGGCGTCCCTCTTCGTGGCGCGTGTCCCCTTGCTTGAAGGAGGCTCGCGATTCAATGAGTGTGGAGTCAGAACATTCGGTTGTGCGGCAACCTCGGACTGCCGCCAGGAAATCCCCTTTCGAAGTCAAGTAACTGACCTGGACAAGCCATCAGTGGTGCGGCGGTTTGCGCCCAACGCGGCATCAATGAGAACTCAATCCGCCCCTCTGCCAAACGTTTTGAATATCGCTGGCGCGAAGAGATGGTCAATCGTCTCGGTAGCCACACCCACGGTGTTGAGTTCAGACAGACACACCTGCGCAAGTTCGCCTGCGAGTCTCGGGACCTCGGTACTTGGAGGCATAGCATCAACCGTCAACAAGTGATTCTTGATGGCAGTCGTCAGTCTTTCGGCGGCGTAGTTGGTTTCCATGTGTTCTCCTAAAAGCTTGTGCTCCAGAACTGGCAGTTGTTTTCGCTTGCAACCCCACCTCGCTCTTTGTAACAGCGGGGAAAAAGACGCCGCCCTCGCCCCAAAGGCGGCGTCCTCCTCTGCGCGCGCACACATCAGTTCATGACGTGGCACGCGGACTCGTAAAATCCACCGGATGGCGGGGCCGCCCCAGGCTAGAGGCGGCGGCCGCACTGCTTTTGCTAATGCGACCCCTCACTAAACCCAACACATGGGCCGCGAGAAATGGTTTGTACAACACGGCGAAGTCGCGCTCTTCGCACACCGCCTGCAACTCGTCAGAGAATCCGCCGCCAGTCATTAAAATAATGTGGGTTAAAGGTGCAGGTTGCTGAAATTCCAGGCCCAGCTTCAGGCCATCATCTTCACCGAGCACGTAATCAAGCAACACCACATCCGGATGGCGTTGATAGAAAGCGAGCCGGGCCTGTGGTCCATTCTCTGCGATCAACACTTCCCAGCCTGCATCTTTCAACTCCGCCGCCAGAAAGAATAGAAGGTCGTGATTGTCATCAACGATAAGAATCGTCGGAGTTTTCCGCCCGACCGCCGCAGTGCCTCCTGTGCACTGGATGCTGAGTCCTTCGCCAACGTCGTTTACTGAAATCTTGACCTCGGCTGCTGGCAGGATCTCGCCCTTCGCGACCATAGTTGCCAGGGGTTGGGTGAGCTGGCGATGGATCGTACGCTTCAACTCGCGGGCACCGTATTCAGTACTGACACCATTTTGCAGCAGGAACTGTCTAGCCTCGGGAATGACGTCAAGCGAGAAACAGCGATCGCCAAGCCGCGAGTTAACGTGGTTCTGCAGCGCGCGTATGTCGTGATCGAGAATTAGTTCAATGGCGGCTACATCGAGCGGGTTATAGGTGACTACGGCATCGATGCGATTCACAAACTCAGGGGAGAAGCGCTTTCGCACTGCACTCAACGCGATACTTCCGAGCCTGGTCATGAGATCAGTTTGGGATTTAGTGGTGGCGCTGTGAAAACCTATGTTGGGGTTGAGCTCCTTCATCATCTCTCGAGCACCAAGATTACTGGTGAAAAAGATCAGACTCTTTTCGAAATTGACGCTCGTATTGTCGCCAAGACGTAGGATTCCCTTATCGAGGATTGAGAGTAATAAGGTTGTGATTGAATGGGCAGCCTTCTCGATTTCGTCGAATAAGACCAGGGCCAGATCGCATTCTCGACTCGTTACCTCTGCTAATCGTTCCTGGGTGAGCAGAGGAGTGGTTTCGCGATGGCCCAAATACCCGGGAGGCGCGCCAACCAGTTTGGCCGTTTCGTGCTCCATCTGAAACTCGCCACAATCGATCTTGAGGATTTTTTTCTCATCGCCGTGTAGGAGTTCGGCAATCGCTTCTACCGTCTTCGTCTTGCCAGTACCCGTGGGACCAAGCAGCAGAAAAGCGCCTGCCGGTCTGCCCTCCGGCGCAAGACCTGACTGGTACATGTAAACGTACGGAACGATTGCTTTGGTTGCGCCTGACTGGCCCACCACTTTCTCTGACAATAGCGCAACGAGGTCTCTGGCAGGCTGGGAACGCACCTCCTGAACCTCACTGGAATCTGTCCGGCTTTCGTCGCTCATAACGTCGGGTGTGACTTGATACGTTGGCAAGGCGGAACATCCAGTCTTTCCGAAGGAAGCTCCGACAGGTCTGATTTCGGTGAAGTGGATATTAAGAGCGCAGCGGGGGGGTGGATTAACTCTCACTCCAAAGAATTCGTTGGGACAGGCTACACGCAGAACGCGAATGTGGGTATCGCGCTAACAACGATTCTTTTGTCATCGCTTGGATCTAGCTGGTGTCCTCTTTCTCGCTACAACCAAAATGGTTTAAAGCAAGTAAATCGGTAACGTGAGGAAGTAACCAGGTCGTCAATCGACGAGCTTATTCTGAATGGCGTAGTGGGTGAGTTCCGCATTGGTTTTCATCCCCATCTTTTCGAGAATGCGACCCCTGTAAGTGCTGATCGTGCTGTCGCTGAGGGAGAGCATCGCCGCAATTTCGCTAACAGTTTTTCCGGAGGCGATAAGGCGTAGGACCTCGAATTCGCGGTCAGAGAGAGTTTCATGAGGCGGGCGCCCGGAGCGTGAATGGAGATCGAAAATGAGTCCTTCGGCGGCGCTGGCACTTAGATATCTTCCTCCGCTCAAGACCTTGCTGACCGCCTCTACCAATTCGGCCCGCGTACATCCCTTGGTGAGGTACCCTGATGCTCCTGCCTTGAGAGCCCGCAACGCAAACTGTTCTTCAGAATGCGTGCTGAAAATCAGAACGGGCAGAGTGGGCCGCATCTGCTTTAGTTCACGTAGTGCTTCGATTCCGGTGCCGTGACCGAAAGGGGGATCAAGCACTGCAATGTCCCAGTCCTGTTCTCGGATTAGCCTGAGAGCTTCTGGCAAGGTTCCCGCTTCGCCGAAGACTGGGGTGCCGAGGTGGGCATGAAGGTCTTCCGGCTCCGGCTCGATATGCAGTACTCCCGTGACAATCTCCCCTGCCGCCTTGCGCTCCTGCAGGAAATTCATCGCTGCAATGCGGTCATGAACGTCGTATTCCGCTGCAAGCTTGCGCAGCTTGAGCACAGATCCGTCGTGCTGCACGACCTCTTCCAGTTCGCCCGGCGCATAGTCCGCAGTGATCGGCTCGCGCGGCAACATCACGTCGAGGTGGTTTACCGC
>JANNON010000078.1:0-4968 GCA_031399105.1 Blastocatellia bacterium
TGGTGGGCATGATTTACTTCCAGCTATCCACCCAGGCTTCGATCAGTTCGCCCACGGTGGTGCGTTCCTGAACCGCCCGAATCTTCAAACGCGACTTCATACCACTCGCGATCCTCATCGTCCAGATGAATCCGGTAATCATCTTCGACTTCGTTGGCGTTCGTGACGACAAAGATCTGATTGCCACGCTCTGCCATCTCCCGCGCCAGCCAGTACCCGTGACGACTCACCCCACCTTGGATTGGCGGATACTTAATAATAAAACACGCCTTAATCATGACTTTCCCTCAACTCTTCATCGCTGAAAATAGCGCGTGTCCGGTGCGACCGTGACTCTGGTGGCCCGTAGTAGGCGTGCCTCATACTGGGATCTTCAGACTGAGATCAAGCAGTATGAGCGGCAGCCTCCGTTGAGGGGAGATACCCCGCGTCCGTAGCGGCGGCGCGTCTCCTCGCCAGCCTATCTGTCATCCCACCCAGAATTTCTCTGGCCGCCTGCATATCTCCAAGATCAGCCACGCCGCCACCCCTTGAGGTTATCCAGTCCGCACATATTAGGACCGACGACAGAAGACCCTTGAAGGCCCCGAAGTCGCCGATTGTTTGTTCAAGAACCCTCTGCAACTCTTTTACACCGCTGCTCTGACGTGTGAGGGCTACAATGCCGTTCAGGTAGCCGACCGTTACCATTCTGACTCTGAACACGTGTGCCACGGAGCCTACCAGCCTCCCAAGTTGCCTTTCGATCTGCTCTCCTTTGAGTCTTAAGAAGGGTTTTATTTCCGCAGGTGACATGTGCAAAAAGCAGTGCTTCGACTGCTGTGACAGCAGAGTTACTTCACGCAGAAGGTAGGCATTTCTCTTTAAGAAATCGTCTGTGGGAGGAATCAGGTCGTCGACCGTCTTCGACACCATCATGAAGACCTCGACGGGGTACGACAACCTTTCAACTTCACCACACTCTTCGCCGTTAGACCCCACACCGGGCAAGAAGCTATTGAAAATTTCTGTTAACAGCCCTAATTCATTCAGTAACTCAATGCCTCTGCAGTACTCCTGAGATCCTAGAATTCTTGATAATTCGTGACCCACATAGGCGGGGTCAGCTTTCGCGAGCCGCGAGTTGTTAGCTTTGATGTCCAGGAAAGTCTGGCGTTCGATGGTCAGCGCCGGATGCGAGAGGGCAAGTGAGACGGCTCGTAGAAGATTGTCTGGTCCGTGCCGTGATGAACTGATAGGCGAGACCAGACGAATCAAACCAGCCTGGATGTCAGCAAGGGCATTATGGAACGCTAAAAACTCATCGCTCAGAAGATCAAAAGCCAGCGAGTCAATGGTGAACGACGATTTCCGTTCCATGTACTCGCCGATGTTGAGTCCGCCTGACGGGATGAAATACAGTTCGCCCAACTCGCCAAAGTAGCGGCTAATTGTAATTTCTCCAGCGACTTTCTCGGTGAGATGGCCTAGTGCTTGTTCGGCAAGACTGGTCGCAAAATTTGTCGCGTCACCTGCGACGACGAAGTGATATGGGCGCGGGTTCGTTCCGAGGAGTAAATTGCTTAGCGCCTCGCCAACTAAATGTACGCTGACGGACTGCTTTGCAGAAAGCTCCCGCACGACCTTTATCGTGTGGTTGCTATTGAGATTGTCTAAAACCTGATGCAATGAGGGCACAGAGAGCACCTTCCCTGAGTGTGAAAAATAAAAGGTCAGGGTTGAGTGCGCCTCAATCTGAGAAAACACTTATGCAGTTTCAGTACACGCGAGGAAGCGATGAGGCTGCTATGTGGTCGCTCTTGATTGCAATGGCGCTGCCACGCTTCAATATTAACTTTCTGCCTTCAGCGCGTTTCTGCCACGGCTGCCGGCTTCAATTGAAGAATCGTCTTGCACGCCCGCTACTTTTTGAGTGTCGTAAAAACAATACTGAGGTTTTCAATCCGATGCCGACAGACAATAGTATAGAAACGATAGGCTGTCAACAAAGTTTGCGAGCATAAGTTTGCAAGCACAACATTTCGGGAACGTGGCAGACGCATTTTGAATCATTCGACGATCGCTTCGAGCCCTTGCGCCCAGCGCTCAGCTTTCTCCACCGCAACTTTACTATTGAATACTTTCCCGCTCATTATGGTCTCCGTCGGTTGGGAGCTTAGCGCTTTGCGATTGTAGTAATAATCAAATCGGAGGAAGTTCCAAAATCATGTGCGGCATAGTTGGTGTCGTCGGCAACAGAGACGCAGCTTTGGTCAGAGCAATGAACAACGCTCTGTATCATCGCGGCCCCGATGATGAAGGCTATTTCAACAGTGAGGATATTGATCTGGGAGTCCGCCGCCTCAGCATAATCGACATTGAAAAAGGCAGGCAGCCCATTTATAACGAATCGCGTGACAAATGCATTGTCTTTAACGGTGAGATTTATAACTATCGTGAACTGCGAAAGATCCTGGTGGGTAAGGGGCACGTTTTTGAGACCGCGACCGATACCGAAGTCATCATTCATTCATACGAGGAGTACGGTGAGCGTTGCGTCGATCACCTGCGCGGGATGTTTGCATTCGCCATCGCAGACGGGAAGAAATTATTCCTCGCACGCGACCGTCTCGGCATCAAGCCACTATATTACGCTAACATCGCGGGACACTGTTTCTTATTTGCCTCGGAAATAAAGGCATTGCTCAAATGCCCCTCGTTGAACGTCGCCATAGACTATACGACGCTAGGCGATCGCGTTGTTCTGGGTCACGGGTACGGCAATGAAACATACTTTGAGGGTGTGAATTCATTAGCGCCCGGACACTACTTAACCGTCGAAATTAATGGCCCGGAGATCACCTTCGCCGAGACGGAATATTACAAGCTCTCGTTCTTGCAAAACGAGAGCTTGACGGTTAGCGATGCGTTAGGACAATTCAATGAGTTACTTTCGGATTCGGTGCGCAGTCATTTAGTGGCTGACGTGGATGTCGGTTTGACGCTTTCAGGAGGGCTGGACTCCACCATCCTAGCCCTCATCATGTCTCAACATTACCCCAGCTCGATTTTATCCTTCACCATATCCGACGACCTTGAGAATTCCGATCTCCGTCAGGCGAGAATAATTTCAAACAGCATACGATCCGTCCACAGCGAGATCCTCACCAACTTTCAGGACACTATGAAAGACATCCCCGCGTGCATCTTGGCCGAAGAGCAACCCAGCAGTTTGTTTGGAATGCCACTATTTTTCCTGTGTAAACAGATTGGGCGAAGGGTTAAGGTGTGCCTCAACGGCGAGGGCGCGGACGAACTATTCGGCGGATATACAGACTACTTAAACCGACACTCGAAAGTGAATAGGCTACGGGAGAGTCTGGCCCGAGCGAAGGCTCTGGGCATGTCGCCAAGCGAAGAGGTCGTCGAATATGTGAACTCATTGGTCGGCGCGAAAGATGACAAAGAGTATTTGGAGTACCTGTTCCCGTTCAACCTCACTTCTCAGCTAGTACAGAACCATCTCCACCCCGTCGACAGATATGGCATGGCCTCAAGCTTGGAGATAAGAGTGCCCTATTTAGATCATTACTTGGTGGATTTTGTGAACAGCATGCCTCTCTCCTACAAAGTAGACGTCGAGCGGGGCATAAAAAAGTACGTCCTGAGGAAAGCAGCGGTAGAGTTTTACGGTGAGGTGACGGCCGACGCGGTATTACGCAAAAAAATCGGCTTCCCCGCCTCTGGAAAAAGATTCCTATCCAAGGTCGACGACTTCTGTGATTCCACTTTACCTGACAAGTATGCGGCTAAGCACGATATGCGACACTACTTTTCATATCAGTCAGACGGACGCTCAAGAATATCGAAACGTGGCTTACTCCTGTACGACCTATTCAGCTTCATCTTCATCGACCAGAGAGGTTGTCTGCCCGACGGGTTTGACATTTACGAATTTGGCCGCAGCAAAGCTTGATCATCGGTAAGGGCCGTCCGTCTTAACCGACTCGCTGCGAACCCTTTCATTTGCTCGGAAAGCTGTGTCAGGGCCATGGGCGGCAACTTGTCACTAGTGGACTGTACAGTTGAATTGCTAGAGCTAGTTCTTCCTTTCCTTTTTCAAGCACGGTCATCCCCCAAGGCAGCCTGTCTATGCTACGGACGTCAGAACTTTTCCCTTCATTTGGTTTCGTCACCCAAGGGAAGCGATCCTGCATCACGGCTGCCCGAAATCAAATCGTGCCGAAAGGACTTCGCCGTAGTATTTTCCGCCCGGGTCATTCCCACCGATTACATAATAGCCGCGCCCCTGATTGAGACGCGCTGAGGCCAGTACGTCCGGTGGATAGTTTTCCATTTGGAGCAATTCGCCATTGTCCGATTCCATCCGGAATAGGCGTCCCGGGCAACACGTATGCGTAACTGATCCAGTTCGCATAGGCCCCGGTACCTGGCTGCCCTCCCACGCTTAATAGCAGTGACGCGCTCGGGTGCTTTTGCAATTCAGCGAACACAGTCGCGTGACCGTAGATACCGGTCGTCAGTCGACCAAGTGCAGTTCTCCAAGGAGCGGGTGATCCGTCAGAACGCGGTGCGGCAGTTTGGACATCATCATAGACGTCACTCAAGTCAAGATCGCCCCACCCCCCGACGACGACGACATGGTTGCGAACAACGAGAGCTTGCGGCGTGCTCCGTCCTCCTTTGAGGTGGAAATTCGCGACCTTCCATTCGCTCACTGTGCAATCATCTCGAACCTGAGCAACTTCGATGGTATCGAGGTTATCTTGTCCGACTTGGGTTACACCGGCAACCGCGTTGAGAAAAGTTCCCTGGTCCGTTACAACCGCGACGAGCGAATGGTTGGAGCGAGGAATTTTTAGGTGGTTCGGGCTAATTGTCCAACTAGAGAGGTGGTTATCGCCTCCTATGCGCGCATATTGAATGTCGTCGTAGTAGTTATGTTAACCGATGTCCCAATTGATGAAG
>JANNON010000182.1:0-4324 GCA_031399105.1 Blastocatellia bacterium
GTTCATAGCCGTCCGCAGATGGCGTCGAAAGTCCGAACTGGCCAAGCGCATCCGACTTGATTGGCACTTCGTTGACTTGAAGGGATTTCCGGAAGCGAGTTGCGAAAGGATCTGATGACGATCGACGCCCATGCGGAACAGCATCGGCACGGCTTCGTCGATCGGCAATTCCTCTAACCAATTGTCTCCCTGGCACCATGAGGCAAGGGCAGTAATCGTAAGCGCGGTCGACTCGGGCAACTGCTTGTGCAACGTGACCAGCAGATTGCGATAGAAAGTGCGCTCGCTAACCTTGGCGTCAAAGTCGACCTGAACTGCAATGACGCGAGGCAGTCGCGCTAGTTCCGCTATCTCGGCGGCAGTTTTACTGACTTGAGTCGCCGATAGCAGTGGTTGCTCGCGTGAATCGGATTCGATCCTCACAACAGCAATAACGGAAGCGTTATCGGCAACGGTGAGCGGCTGCAGCCTTGGTCGAACCACGACGCGGTCGGAGCGCAGAAAGATGCTCTTTGAGAGAACTGCTACCGCCACTTTTCCGGAATCCAGTTGGTCGAGCTTCTCAGGTCGTTCCCAAGCCCAGAGAACGAGGCCTGGCAGCCCATCAAGCCGTGGCGTTGCGGGTGGCAGCGGGGTGGTCCAACTTCGCGTACGTGTGCCGAGACCAGCCGCGAATACGCAGAGCAATACCAGCAGGACGATGGCCGAGATAATGATGGGAGACTTGGACAAGCGATGCATGGTGCTAAGGCAGTGAGCGCAGTGTACACCAGGGAGCAGACAGCGAACAGCAGACAGCAGACAGCGAACGGCAAACAGCGAACAGCAGACAGCCAAACCTCGTCGAACTGCATTGCTACGTCCTGTTCTGGCGAGTACGGAAACATAGCTGAGCGCTGCCAGGCCAGCGCGCCCAGGGCTACAGTCGACCAGTTTGGCTGTCAGCTGTTTGCTGTCAGCTGTTTGCTACTCGGTTTGCTACTCGATTTGCTGTCCGCTGTTTGCTCACATATACTCCCGCAAAATGAATGGCCATTCATTTTATACTGGCGGAAAGGTAAATTGATGGAACGCGAAACTCTCGAGATGGACGTGGTTTTTGTCGGCGCCGGCCCGGCTAATCTCAGCGGCGCATTGCATCTGGCGCGTTTGGTGAAAGAGCACAACGTAGCAGTGCAACAGGGACAGCGCGAAGGCCAGCCGCTCCGGGAGATCGAGATCGGCGTTATCGAAAAAGGCGCTTACGTCGGCGCCCACATACTGTCCGGCGCCGTGATGGATCCAAAAGCACTGCGCGAACTCATCCCTGATTTTGTCGAACAGGGTGCGCCACTCGAGTCTCCTGTAAATGAAGACTACTTCCTGTATCTAACCGAGAAGCGCGCAATTCGTTCGCCCATCACACCGCCGCCGCTGAAAAATCACGGCTACTACATCGTCTCGCTGAATCGTCTTACCGCGTGGCTTGGTGAAAAGTGCGAAGAAGCCGGTGTGAATATCTTTCCGGAGTTCCCCGGCGCCAACATGCTATACGACGAAGACGATCGTGTGATCGGCGTCCGCACTGGCGATAAAGGCATTGATAAGGAAGGGAAGCCGAAAGCGAACTTTGAACCGGGCGTCGATTTACTGGCCAAGGTGACGGTGCTTGGCGAAGGTCCGCGCGGGTCTCTGACGAAACAATTGACTGAGCGGCTGGGGCTGAACAAAGGTCGCGAGCCGCAGGTTTACAGTATCGGCGTGAAAGAACTTTGGGAGCTTCCGGACGATCGCTATCCCGCTGGACGCGTCACCCACACACTCGGTTTCCCCTCCGATTCGCAAACCTACGGAGGCGGCTGGATCTATGGAATGCAGAACCGCATTCTCAACATCGGCTACGTGACCGGACTGGACTATCAGGATCCGTTACTCGATCCACATGCCGAGTTTCAGAAGTTTAAGTCGCATCCTTATCTTTCGCGGCTGCTGGAAGGCGGAAAGATGATTCGTTATGGCGCCAAAACTGTAGCCGCTGGAGGGTACTTCGCGATGCCGCAAATTTATGCCGATGGCGTTCTGCTCGCCGGAGATTGCGCCAGCTTCCTGAATTCACAGCGGCTCAAAGGCATTCATTCGGCGATCAAAAGCGGCATGCTTGCCGCCCAGGCCATCTTCGAAGCGCTGCTCGCGGAGAACTATTCAGCGCAACAGCTGCAACGCTATGAACAACTGGTGAATGACAGTTGGATCATTCCCGAACTGCGCAAAGTCAGGAACTTTCACGCGGCGTTCAAGAATGGTCGTTGGCTCGGTCTGGTAAATGCGGGTTTGCAGTTTGTGACTGGTGGACGGGCCTGGGGACTTTTTGATCGTGCGAATAATGAACCGGGTCACGAAGTGATGAAAAAGCTCTCTGCTTATGGTTATCGCGGCGATCAGATTGAGCAGCGCTATGACGGCCTACGTTTCGACGGAAAAATTACATTCAACAAGCTCACCGACGTTTATCACGCGGCCGTTGGTCATGATGAGGACCAACCGACACACCTTCACGTTTTGGATACAAACATCTGCTCGACGCGCTGTGCGGAGGAATACGGGAATCCCTGCCAGCGGTTTTGTCCGGCTGCGGTTTATGAAATGGTTGAGGACGGCGGTAATGGCAAGCGCAAGTTGCAGATCAATTTTTCAAACTGCGTGCACTGCAAGACCTGCGACATCATGGATCCCTATCAGATCATCAATTGGGTGACTCCGGAAGGCGGTGGCGGGCCGGATTACAAAGGGATGTAGCGGAATTAAAAAGCGAGGTTCGGTCTGAAAACTTGGTAGGAAGTCAGTTGTCAGTGGTCCGTTGTCGGTTGTTTTTGTATTGGATCTATTAGGCGCATCGCACGAACCTTCAAACTCATCAGACAAGAACCACGGACAACTGACAACGGACCGTCTTTAGGTAATTTCCTTTTCCGGTTCCCGAACAGTGAAGTGAATTTTTCCGCGCATCACTTCTTCCAGAGCGATTCGCGTGTGTTTGTGTTTGATCGGGTCGATTTCGATGCGAGGACTTGCCCCGCGCTGCAACTGCTTGCTGCGCTTAGCCGCGAGGATAATCAGGCGATACTTCGAATCGATTTCAGGCGTTTCGGTTTCTTCCGCAGACTTATTTATTCCATCATTGGCGGTCGGCATAATTTCTTCCTCCTAAATAGTCACACAGTTCTTAGCAGTCTTTATCAGTTAACGCAAAGGCCTCGACCACTCGCTGGATATACGGTTGTTGTCGGGTAAGGCGAACGCGTTCAGCCGCGACGACCGCAGCGAGTTTCGCCGCAGCCTTCTCGATGTCGTCATTGATGATCAGGTAATCGAAAGTCGAATAGTCTTTCAGCTCTTCCGGCGCGTTTCGCAGCCGCAATTCCAGCTCTTCCTCCGAATCTGTTCCGCGCGCGATCAAGCGTTGCCGCAGAATCTCAAACGACGGCGGCAGAATAAATATGCTGGCTGATTCGGGGATGAGCTCGCGAACGCTGGCAGCGCCCTGCACGTCAACTTCCAGGATGATATCGCGGCCTTGATTAATTTCGTTGGCAACCTGGCTGCGGCTGGTGCCGTAAAGTTTGCCGTGCACGTGGGCCCACTCTAAAAACTCATCGCGCGCGATCATCTGTTCAAACTGTGCGGTCTCGACAAAAAAATACTCACGACCATTGAGCTCACCCGGTCTTGGGTTTCGCGTCGTGTACGAAACTGAGTAGCTGATGTTTGGCACTGAACTCAACACTCGTTGAATCAAAGTGCCCTTGCCGCCGCCGGACGGCGAGCTGACCACGAAGAGGATGCCTTTCGTCAGCGCTTGAGACGACTTTTCGTCCTGCTGTACGCCTGTTGTTTCACTCAACATTTTGAACCTGTTCGCGCAGCTTTTCGACTTCAGCCTTAATAGCGAGCGCTGCTTCTTTGATCTGCAAATCCGTTGACTTTGAAAGGGTGGTGTTTGCTTCGCGGTTTAGTTCCTGCAAAAGGAAGTCGAGCATCTTGCCGGTCTCGCCTGTTGAGTCAATGGCCTCACGAAACTGAGTCAGATGACTGCGCAAGCGGACCATCTCTTCACTGACATCGCTGCGGTCGGCAAGGTACGCAACTTCCTGGGCCAATCTCGCTGGATCGGCTTCGATTGCCTGACCGTCGCGATTGAGCAACTCACCGATACGTTTTTGCAACCGCGCGCGATAAGCATCGACGAGTCCGACTGCTGACTTTTCAATTACCGGAACGAGCGATTCAATTTTTGTCAGACGCTCTGACATCTCCTGACGCAGGTTCTCGCCTTCCTGCTCGCGCA
>JANNON010000201.1:0-2283 GCA_031399105.1 Blastocatellia bacterium
GGGTGATACTCGCTCTCGTAGGTCTTTGGCACCTTCTTCCCCTGCTTGCCTTTCACTCGTCGCTTAACCTCAACAGGGGTGGACAGCCGCAGACGTTTGAAGGCAGCCAGGTCACCGTAAGAGATTTCCCGAACGCGGCCCCGGAAGTGGAGACAGAGCATCTTCAGTTTGCGCTTAACGTCCTTGTAGCTCAGCAGCCCCGTTTTCTTTATGCCATGCTTGTCGAACTCGGCGTCTTTGGCGTACTGCTTTTCATAGTAATCGGCCAGTTGTTTGAAGGTCAGGACGTGACCATCCATCGAGCGGGACGTATCCCCTTCCTCGTCGAGCTCCTCAAGCAGATCAACTATGTGGGCACGAGCTTCCTTTTTGGTTCCGGAGAGGGATTTACGCTTGCGCTGGCGTCGCTTACCGCTGGCGTCTTTCCACGTTATGCGACCGTAGACCCAGCCGTATTCGTCGTGGTAAAGCGAGCCTGTCCGGTCTCTTCCCATAATCAGGGTCACTTTCAGGTACACATTCAGAAGGGGCGGCATTGTATTTGGACGAACCAGACCTTACAAGTCCGAACACCAAGATTTAACGCAGGGGCTGTTAAATGCGGGACATTGCAGCGATTTGCTGGGAAAGAAGAAACTAGCGGGCGCGGACTCTTAATCAGCGGGTCGCAGGTTCGAGCCCTGCTCGGCTCACCATTACTTCAATGATATGCGGCAGGTTCCCTATGATGATTGGGCCTGCCGTTTTTCTTTTGTGACAAACTGGTGACGTCGCTGCTTGCGATACTCTGACAAGACAGTGATCGCTCCACGCTTCCCTGATCGGTGGCTTGAATGTAACGCATGGTTGTCACAATGGAAGCGTGACCCATCAACTCGAGACAATCAAAGACCCGTTGATGCAAGAAATACGGTTTCTCGACAAACGGATCCGACGAGTTCGCAAGCGGCAAAAAATGGGAAAAGGTCTTGCGGAAGCCAGAACAGCCAGGCCTTTTAAGTTTCACCGTCTTTCGTAGGTACAAAGAAGATTCTCGTAAATGGGCCTTCGCCCAACCTACGCCTGAAAATCCGGCCTGACTTTCCCTCTCAAAAATAAAATGCAAAAAGCACTTGCGAAACCGAACAGTTGCGCGTACACTCGCAACCGATCAGTTTCATAAACTGAGGAAACCAAAATGAGAAGGGACGTTTTTCAAGCCATCGCCGACCCGACAAGAAGAGCAATTATTGCTCTGCTTGCTTTACAGGTGATGACGCCGAATGCGCTTGCAGAGCATTTCGACACGTCGCGACAAGCCGTGTCGAAGCACCTGCGTGTGCTGACGGAATGCGAATTGGTGACGCAGGAACAACGCGGCAGGGAAATTTACTATTCGCTCGAGATCGAAAAGATGAAGGAGATCGACGAGTGGCTGGCGCAGGTTCAGGAGATCTGGGAAGCCAACTACAAGCGTCTCGATGCGTTGCTGGCAGAGTTAAAACAACAAGAGAAACAGGAGCGAAAGAAATGAAACCCGCCGAAGCAAGCCTGCCTTCAGATACCGAGGTACTCGTCAAACGGAGCTTCGATGCTCCCGTCAAACTGGTGTGGCGGGCCTACATGGAACCGGACCTGATGCGTCGTTGGTGCTCGGGCCTACCCGGTTGGTCGATGCCTGTCTGCGAGATGGATATGCGCGGCGGCGGCCAGTATCGCTGGCGCTGGCGCAGTGACGAGAACGGCCAGGAGTTCGGATTCACTGGCGAGGTCCTGGAAGTCGTTCCGCACGCGAGAATCGTGCATACCCAAATCTACGATCCGGGTGATCTGGGCTATTCAATGGGGGGAGAACCATCGATCGTGACCGTCACCTTCCACGAAGCCGGCGAGATTACGAACATCGAGACCTCGATTAAGTATTCTTCGAAGGCCGACCGCGACGAGGCGTTCTCTACTGGCATGACTGATGGTATGGAGATGAGCTACAAGCTGCTCGATGATGTGCTGGCTGAAGGGTGACGAGTGAAAGTTGGCACACTGCATTATCGGTAATGCAACTCGCTATTGCTCGCAAGGACGCGTAGTCCCAGTGCTGGGCCTACAGCGGTTCAACCCTACGTGTGCGGCGTCCGGGTCTGGTCTGTAGTGCACGCAACTCGCGCCTCACAACGCGGGTTAACCTGGGCGTTCCGACTCGCGAGGACGGCTCCTTCCACCACCAATTCCCGGACCAGACGGGCTCGAGTGCCGCCAAGAGACAAGCGGACTGCGATCTCCTTCCGCCTTTTGGTGGCGCGGGTC